>JAGRFZ010000029.1 GCA_020445785.1 Rhodocyclaceae bacterium | reverse complement strand
TCGACCTGGGCGATGACGATGCCGCCGCTGTTGTGGGCCGCCATCGCGATCGCCTGGGCTTCGAGGGTCAGCGCCTCCTTTTCCATCGTGACGTTGCCATCCTGGTCGGCGGTGGTGCCGCGGATGATGCCGACGTCGATCGGGAAGGCCTTGTAGAACAGGTACTCCTCATCGTCGATCTCGATCAGCCGCACCAGTTCCTCGGTGGTGCGGGCGTTGATGCGGCCGCCGCCGAGGCGTGGGTCGACGAAGGTGCCGAGGCCCACCCGCGTGAGGGTGCCCGGCTTGCCGGCCGCGATGTCGCGGAAGAGGTGGGTGATCACGCCTTGGGGCAGGTTGTAGGCTTCGATACGGTCGGTGACCGCCAGCTCCTGCAGCCGCGGCACCAGGCCCCAGTGGCCGCCGACGACGCGCTTGACCAGGCCCGGGTGGCCCAGGTGGTTGAGGCCGCGGCTGCGACCGTCGCCCTGGCCGGCGGCATAGACCAGGGTCAGATCGCGCGGAAAGCCGAGGCCGTCGTCGCGGCTCTCCGATTCGGCCAGGAAGCGTTCCTCGAGGGCCACCGCGATGCCCTCGGCGAAGCCGATGCCGACGAAGCCACCGGTAGCCACGGTATCGTGGCTGCGGATCAGTTGCACCGCCTCGGCGGCAGTCACCACCTTGCCGGCGTGGCTGGCCCGCAGGCGTTGCAACATGGGTGCGATGAAATCGAGTTTGGTCATGTTCTCCTCCTGCGCCGCCCGCCGCCATGTGGCGCCGGCGCTAAAGCCCCCGTGCCCAGTCCGGCCTCAGCGGGGCCGCTTCCGGATTGTCGATGGCCAGGCGCAGTGTCGCCAGCAGGCGTTCCTTGTCGGCGCCGAGCGTACCTTTCAGGGCCAGCCAGTTGGATGCATGGTCGGAGCGGAACACGGTTCGGCGCAACTCGAGTCTGCTGATGAATCGTGCCAGTTCCCGCAACAGGCCGGGCCGGTCGAGGGCGCGCCACTGCGGAAAGTCCCGCAGGAAACGGTCTTGGCCGTGGGGAAAGCTCAGTACCAGGGTGGACAGGAACTCGGGCTGGGTGGCGTTGATCAGCCGTGCCGAGGCGTCGGCGTGCTGTTCGCTCAGGGTGCTGCCGCCGAGCCCGTTCAGGATCATCACCGAACGTGTGATGGCAGCCGCGCCGAGCTTGTCCAATGCGTCGCGGGTCGAGGCGAAGTCTTCGCCCTTGTTCACTCGCCGCAGCACCTCGTCGTCGCCCGACTCGGCACCGAGATAGGCCAGCGTCAGCCCCGCGTCCCGCAGCTCGCCGAGTTCGGCGATGCTCTTGTGCCGCAGATTGCGCGCCAGGCAGTAGCTGGACACCCGGCGCACGGACGGCAGGTGGCTGCGAATCGCGGACAGGACGGCCAGCAGACGTCGGGTGGACAGCGCGGTGGCGTCGCCGTCGGCGAGGAAAACGCGGTGGATGTGCGGGCCGTGCTGTGCCGCGACCGCCGCCAGAGCGCGTGTGATCTCCTCTTGGGGGCGCGGCCGAAATGCCTTCTGCGGCGCCGTATACATCTCGCAAAAACTGCAGCGGTTCCACGAGCAACCGTCGGTGACCGGCAGGATCAGCGACTGCGCTTCGCTCGGAGGCCGGAATACGGGTTCGATGTAGCGGATCGGAAGCATTCGCGTGGCGCGCCGTGACGACGCCTGCCAGTCTAGCCCGCATTGCGGCGTGCGGCATCGCTTCGGCCGATGGTGGTGCGTGGCCGGCCGCGCCGCCGAAGGCGCAAAATTCGATGCCCCTGCGCCCTATGCCCCACTGGCCGACGGCCGGAGGCCCTAGAATGGGGCACAGGATCTATAACTTTGGTTGTGTGCCCTGCGGGCGACAGATCGTATGCGCAAGTTCGGAATGGTTGGCCCTCGTCGCGTTGCCGAATTCCTCCCCGGGCCGGGTGGCGGCACGCCCGCGCGGTCGCGGCACGACAGCATCGGGCGGCGGAAGCCGGAGGATCCGTCGGCGGCGACGGAGGGCGGACCGGCGTGCGCCTGAAGGACAAGATCCTGATCGGCTACCTGGCGATGGTGCTCCTTCTGGTCGCCATGGGCGTACTCGGCCTGCTGGCGATGCGGTCGATTCAGGGCGAGTTCGAATCCGCCCTGAGTCGGACCTATCCGGTGATCGAGTCGCTTCAGCATCTGCGCCTGCAGGCCAATCGTGTCACGCTGGGAATCGTCGGCGAGCGCCCTTTGACCGCCCGCGCGGGGCAGTCGGAAGCCCTCCATGCGTTGCAGGCCGCTGCCAGCCGATACCATGCGCTGGTGCGCCGGACGTTTCCGGACGAGCGCGAAATGGCGGCTCGCATCCGGCTGGAGGCCGAGGCCTTGGCCAGCGATCTGCGCGACCTGGCACAACCTGACGTCGCTCTGGCGGTCGGGGACCGGCGCCTGTTGCGCGAGCGCAGCCAGCGCCATCTGGAGGCGCTCGAAAGCTTGGTGGATCAGGCAATGGCCGGCGAGCGCGCGGAACTCGGCGAGCATCGCCAGGAGGTCCTCGCCCATGCCACCCGGGCCCGCCTGCGCTTGATGGCACTCGGTGCCGTTGCGGCGGTGCTGGCCCTGGTCGGCGGCTGGTGGTTGACGCGACGGATCACGCGCCCCGTCGAGCGCCTGCGCGAGGCCACCGAGCAGGTCGGGCGCGGCGAGTTCGATGCCCGCGTGCGCGACTCCGGTCATGACGAGTTGAACGTCCTCGCCGAGTCGTTCGACCACATGACGGCCGAACTCGCCGAGACGGTGGTGTCCCGCGACGACCTCGAAGCGGTGGTCGAGGCGATATCCGACGGCTTGCTGGTGGTCTCGCCGGAGGGCGTGATCGAGCGGGCCAACAGCGCAATGCGTGTGATGTGCCACGGCGCGCTGGAGGGGCCCCTCGCCGGGCGCTCGGTCGAGGAGGTATTCGAGTGCGGCGAAGGGCGGGCGCATCTGCTCGGCGACTACTTCCTGCAGGAAGGCTTCGAATGCACCATCCGTTCCGATGAGGAAACGCCGCGCCGGGTCTCGGTCACGGCCACCATGATCCGCGGCGGCGACGGCATTCGTGGCTGGGTGATGCTGGTGCGCGACCGCCGTGGCCGAAGCGCGGTGCCGGGCGCCGGCCACGCCCGCCAACTGGCGGGGCCGGAGGCGATCCGGGAGCATCTGGCGACGCGTCTGAGCGTGCTCGAGTGGCGGGGCCGCAACGTCGGCGTACTGGTGATCGGACTCGAACGGCGCGGAGAACTCGAACAGATGCTGGGTCAGCAGGTGTGCGAGGGACTGGTGGCACGCATCGCCGAGCGCATCCGCACGGTGCTGAGGCCGGACGATGCGGTCGCCGATTGGAGTGAGGAATCGCTGGCGGTGGTCCTGGAGGACGTGGCTTCGCCGCGGGACATGGTCAGCATCGGCGACACCCTGGTCGCGGCCCTGGACCAGCCCTTCCTGATCGGCGCCCACGAGGTCCGCCTGACCGTCTCCGTCGGCATGTCCTGCGCCCCGCAACATGGCCAGCAGGCCGAGGTCTTGCTGGCCTGTGCCGAGACCGCGTTGCGCTGCGTGCGGGCGGACGGCACCCGGCGTTGCATGATGTACGCGGAGTCCGGCGGCCGCGGTTCGACCCGTCGCGTCAGATCGGGGCGGTAGTCCCAGGCCCGCCGCCCGCAGCGGCGAATCCGGCCGGTACGCCGCGCTGGGGTATGGTGTCGTACCCCGTGCCGATGGTTGCCGATGACGAACGCCCATCCACTGCTGCTGGTCGCGCATCCGGACAATCCGCCGCTCCCGGTCGAACGGGTCGTGGCCGCGGTGTGCCCACTCGCCGAAGGCGGCGTGCGGCTGCGCTACCGGTTGGCGTGTCCGGCCGATGCGTTGCGGTCGGTGACGCCCGCGCCGCCGGGATTTGCCGACGACCTGTGGCGACATACCTGTTTCGAAGCCTTCTTTGCGTCGACGGGCGGTGTTGCCTATCGTGAGTTCAACTTCTCCGCGGATGGCCGCTGGGCCGGCTATTGCTTCGACGCATGGCGCGAGCGCCGGGCAGATCTGCGGGCGCAGCCGCCACCACGCGTCGCGGTGGCCTGGCGGCGGCAAGGGCTCGAGGTCGATGCCGAACTGTCGGCGGCGCTGCTCGACGATACGGACTGCTTCGATCTCGGTCTCAGCGCCGTGATCGAGGGCCGCGACGGCGCCCTCGGCTACTGGGCCTTGCGCCACGGTCCGGGAGCGGCCGATTTTCATCGGCGCGACGGCTTCTGTTACCGTCTGGCCCGCAATCGCAGAGGAGGACCCGCGTGAAGACCGGACTGCAGCGCCTGATCGAGGAGCCGGCACTGAGGCGGCCGCTGGCCGGCCGCCGGGTGGGCCTGCTGGCACACCCGGCATCGGTCACGCGGGATCTCGAGCATGCGCTCGATGCCCTGGCGCGGCTGCCGGAACTGCGATTGACTGCTGCCTTCGGCCCGCAACACGGCCTGCGGGGCGACAAGCAGGACAACATGGTGGAATCGGCGGACTTCGTCGACCCGCGTCATCGCATCCCGGTCCATAGCCTCTATGGCGAAGTGCGCCGGCCGACCGACGAGATGATGTCCGGCTTCGACGTGCTGCTGGTGGATTTGCAGGACCTGGGCTGCCGCATCTACACGTTCGTCACCACGTTGCGCTATGTGCTCGAGGCGGCGGCACGCCTGGGCAAGTCGGTGTGGGTGCTGGACCGCCCCAATCCGGCGGGTCGTCCGGTCGAAGGCCTGACCCTGCGGGACGGCTGGGAGAGCTTCGTCGGTGCCGGCCCGATGCCGATGCGCCACGGCCTGACGATGGGCGAGATGGCGAGCTGGTTCGTCGACCTGCTGGGGCTGGACGTGGACCTCCGGGTGATCGAGATGGCGGGTTGGCAGCCCGATGCCGGGCCGGGCTTCGGCTGGCCGTCGGCGCATAGCTGGATCAATCCGAGCCCCAATGCGCCCAACCTGTCGATGGCCCGTTGTTACGCGGGCACGGTGATGCTGGAGGGGTGCACCCTGTCCGAAGGCCGCGGCACCACCCGCCCGCTGGAGATGTTCGGCGCGCCGGATCTCGACGTCGCCGCGCTTCTCGGCAGGATGCATGCGCTGGCACCGGACTGGCTCGCCGGCTGTCGGCTGCGGGAATGCTGGTTCGAGCCGACCTTCCACAAGCACGCCGGTGCGCTGTGCCGTGGCGTGCAGATCCACGTCGAGGATCTCCGCCATTACCGGCACGGCGATTTTCGGCCGTGGCGGCTGCAGGCGCTCGCGTTTAAGGCGCTGCGCCAGCTCGACCCCGACTATCCCCTGTGGCGGGATTTTCCCTACGAGTACGAATTCGACCGCCTCGCGATCGACCTGATCAACGGTTCGCCGCTGTTGCGCGAATGGGTGGACGACCGCCAGGCGGAGCCCGCGGCGCTCGACGCGCTGGCCAGCGCCGACGAGCGGGCGTGGCAGTTGCGCGTTGCCGCATTCAAGCGCTACTAGCAGAACGGGTTGTCTGGCTGGCGAGACCTGCGATATGCTGCGAAGCAACATGCGAGGTGTGGCGCGTTGCCGGTGCACCTCTTCAGAGTGTCCGATCTGACGGGAATGCCAAAGATGGAGAAGCTGGCAAGCGGCGAGTGGCTGCAGTCTCATGTCTGGCCGTGGGCGATCAACGTCGCCCTGGCCATCGCGATCTTCGTGGCCGGTCGTTGGCTCGCCAAGCTGCTGGTCTCGCTCGCCGGGAAGCTGCTGCGGCGGGGCGGCATGGACGAAATGCTGGCGCATTTCGTGCTGTCGATCCTGCACGGCCTGTTGCTGTTGCTGGTGGTGGTCGCCGCGCTCAATCGGCTGGGCGTGGACACCACCTCGCTGGTGGCGATCATCGGTGCCGCGGGCCTCGCGATCGGCCTGTCGTTGCAGGATTCGCTGAAGAACTTCGCTGCCGGCGTGATGCTGATCGTGTTCCGCCCGTTCAAGGCCGGCGACTTCGTCGAGGCCGCCGGCACCATGGGTACCGTGGAGAAGATCAACATCTTCAGTTCGACCTTCCGTACCGCCGACAATCGCGAGATCATCATCCCCAACGGTGCCATCTACAGCGGCGTCATCACCAACTATTCGGCCCGCAGCCAGCGCCGTATCGATCTGATCATGAGCATCGGCTACGACGACGACATCCGGGCCGCGAAGCAGGTGATCGATTCGGTGCTGCGGGCCGACGAGCGCGTGCTGACAGATCCCGAACCGTTCATCGGCGTGGCCGAACTGGGTGCCAGCAGCGTGAACATCCACGTGCGCCCTTGGGTCGCGTCGAGCGATTTCTTTGCCGTCGGCTGCGATCTCAAGGAAAAGCTCAAGTTGGCCTTCGACGACCACGGCATTTCGATCCCATTCCCCCAGATGGACCTCCACCACCATCGCCGTGGCCACGAAGCCGGCGGCTGAGCGGGCGGCACGATAGCGGTCGGCGGTCCTGCCCGACGAGGGCGGCCCTGGTGTCGCTGCGCTGGCTTGTCCGTCGAAGGGCGCGGTGATAGCCTGCCCCGAGGATCGGCGCCGATCGCGCGCCGACGGCCATCGGGCATCGGGTCGCGCGCCGGCCTTCGGCCCGCCGCGGCCTGCCGCCGTCCGTTGCGAACCATCGCAGGAGGTCGCTCATGCCTGTGCTGTCCCTGGGTCACTTCGACGCGGGCGCCGCGCCGCCGAACTGGACGGCGTATCTGGCGAACTATCACGAGGCGTCGATGCGCTGCGATGCGTTTCGCCTCGATGCGAGCGGTGGATGGCAGAAGCCACGAGCTGCCGTCGGTGCCTCGGTTGCCCAGGTGCAGGAGAAGCTCGTGCGGCTCGGCTATCTCGAGGCCGCGCAGGTCGACGGCATCTACGGCTACCGCACCCAGGCGGCCGTCCATCTGTTCCAGGAGCACGAGCGGACGGTCGGCGGAAAACCCGAATTGGGCTATGCGGACGGCAAGGCCGGGCCGCGCACCTGCGCCGCGATCGACGCGGCGCTCGCCGCCTCGACCCCCTGCCAGTGGACCACCGGGACCCGGCAAGCGGAGGCCGACGCCTGGCTGGCGTTGCTCGAAGCGGTCAGGGACGCCTATCGCGGCGAGTTCGCGCAGCGCTATCCGACCCTCTTCGAGCGGCCGAGCGACACCCTGCCAACGGCGGATTGGCAATTGGGCGACGCACGCATCCAATTGATCGGGATCCGGCGAGGCGCCTGGGCGGCGTCGCTCGACAACCAGGGCAAGCGCATGAACAACGACGTCTTCGTCGCGATCGCGGGTGGTCAGGTCATGACCTTCTTCGGTTCGACCGATCCCAATCCGGGCATGGCGAGCCGCCGCGACATCCCCTTCCTGTGCAAGGGGCAGCATCGCTACCGCTTCGGTTTCCACCGCCTCGCCGGCGGCGGCGCGAAGAGCTACCGGGCGCTGCGGCCGGCGGCCAAGGGCGTGCGGGTGCTACGCGACGAAGATTTCGATCGCATGCCGTCGGCGATCGACCGCCTCGACCCGAGGCCGGTGACCGACATCAACATCCACTGGAGCGGCCGCGGCACATCGAGCTGGTCGGCCGGCTGCCAGGTGGTTGCCGGTGCCGTGTACCAGAACCAACGGGGGGACATCGTCGATTGTTGGGGCCACGCGGCGATCGGCTATGCCCAACTCGCGCAGCACCGCAACCGAGGTGCCTACGATACCTTGATGAGCTGGCTCAGCGTCTGCGCCGACGACATCACGACCCGTTCCCGCGTGCCCTATACACTGATCGACGAAGACGATCTGGCATCGCTCTCGCCGGCCCTTCACGAGCGGGCCCATCGCGCCTTCGCCGGTGCAATCAAGGCGGTCGCACGCAACGACGATTCGGTTCGGCGCCTGGTCGCCAGCCGGGCACCGAATCTACTCGCCTGAGCGCACCGGCATGGGGGATCTCTCGGGCCGGCCCGGAGGGGGCGCCGCCTGCGATTTCTGCCCGGACGGAGGGGCTTGCGTGCCCGCCGGCCCGGTGCCTGCGAAAATCATGGCTGCGGCCCCAAGGCATGCAGTATCGTGCTCCGGTTGCCCGCACCAACCGAGGCTGAAGGTCGATGGACATCACCACGCCCGCCCTGTTGTTTCCCGCGATCTCGCTGCTGCTGCTCGCCTACACCAATCGCTTCCTGACCCTGGCGCAGGTGATCCGGCAGCTCCACGGCCTGCCCGATCCGGGCACCGAAGTGGTGCGCCGGCAGATCCCGGGCCTCAAACGGCGGGTGCGACTGATCAAATACATGCAGTCGGTGGCGGTGGCGAGCTTTCTGCTGTGCTGCCTGTCGATGCTGGCCTTGTTCGGCGGCTCCCAGTCCAGCGGGCAGTGGCTGTTCGCGGCCAGCATGCTGAGCCTCGCCGCCTCGCTGGTGATGTCGCTGGTCGAGGTGCTGATCTCGACCAACGCGCTGTCGGTGGTGCTGGAAGACCTCGAGGGCGGCGGTTCGCTGGTCGCGCGCGCGGCCGGCGACGGTGGTGGTGACGACCCGGGCGCAGGGCGCACCTGACGCCGGCTGTGGCAGACCTTGCCTGCGCCGTCGTTAGCGGGTGCGCCACATGCGCAAGGGCTGCTGCTGCCCGGTGGCCGGATCGGTCACCACCACATCCAGCGTGCTGCCATCGTTGCTGACGGTGAATTGGGCGGTCAACGGGTAGCCGTCGAGCACGTAGTTGACCCAGCCGTTGCGCCCCGTCAGTCCGCCCTCGCCGTAGACGACGCCATCCGGGCTGGCCCCTTGGATCGCCAGGCGGCCGCCCTGCTGGGCGACGCGATACTGTCCGCCCTCGGTGTCGGCCCAGGTGCCGGTCAGATCGATGGCCGCAGCCGTGACGGCCGGCTGAGTCAGCGCCTGCGGCGGCTCCGCCGGCGTCGGCGCGAAGGAAGCCGGGGCCGGCATCGTCGGTGCGGATGGCGGATCTTCCTCGGCCATCAGGCCGACGACGATGACGGCGGCGAACAGCGTGGCCAGGATGATCCACTTGCGCCGGGCGCTGCTGGCCGGCGCAGCCGGGGCCGGCGACGGCGGTGCCGGCTCGGCGACGCCGAGCAGCGGTCGCAGGGTCGCGACCAATTGCGAAATGTCGTAGTCCCAGCGTTTGTCGCTCAGTTCGATCGCATTGCGGCGGGCGAGGGGGACCAGATCGTCGGGCAGGTCCGGCGCGGACGGCATCGCCGCGCCTTCCACCAGCACCGGGATCACGCGGACGTCCTTGCGCTTGAGGGCGCGGGCGATTTCGAGCCGGGTGTAGTCGTGGGCATCGTCGAGGCGGCGGCGTCCGGCGTCGTCCTGCGCGTCGAGCCAGCGCGGACCGATCACGGCGATCAATACCGCACAGGACTTCAGCGCCCGCTCGATGGCATCGACGAAGTCGACGCCCGGGTCGATCGTTTCCACGTCGCGAAAGATGCGAACGCCGGGCAGTTGGTCGCGCAGGTGGTCGCTCAGGCGGCCGGCGGCGCTCTGGCTGTCCTGGCGGCGATAGCTGACGAAGATGTCCTGCATGGCGGCCTCCTGCATGGCGGCAATGTCCACCATGACCAAGGATAGCGAGCTTTGGCGCCGCGGGGGCAGCGATCGCCACCGATCACCCGGGCCGGGCCGGGTGCTGCCGCGGCCTGGGCCGGGTACTATCGCGGACGGGCAAGGCGATGGAAGGGGAGAACCAAAGACGATGGACCTGGCAGGCCTGCCGGCACACCACGCCCGCTATCGACCGCGGCGATACGCATTCGGCTTCGGCGATGTCGCGCTGGACTGGGCTGGCGTCGAGGCGCAGATTTCGTGGCTGGCGGGGGTGCTTCACGCGCGCGGTGTCGGGCGTGGCGACCGCGTCGCCGCGGTGCTCCCCAACTGCCCGGAGCTGTTGTGGCTGGTTTGGGCCTGTGCCCGGCTCGGCGCGGTGTCGGTGCCGCTGTCGCCCCTGCTTGCTGCGGGCGGACTGGCGAGCCTGCTCGGCGATGCCGAAGCGCGGCAGCTCCTGTGTTGCCGACAGACGTTGCCGGCGGTCGAACAGGCGATGGCTTCGCTGGCCACGCCACCGGCCGTGCTGGTGACGGATTTCGGCGATGGCGGCGCGCGCGACCTGCGTGCTCAGCGCGCCGCGGATGGCGCTTGCGACGCGCCGTCACGCCCGGACGATCCCTTCAACATCATCTACAGCAGTGGCACCACCGGCACGCCGAAGGGTATCGTGCACAGCCACCGGGTGCGTGCCCACTACGCGACTTTGTTCGCCAATGCCTGGCGCATGACGCCCGAATCGGTGGTGCTGCATAGCGGCGCGATCGTGTTCAACGGCGCCTTCGTGACGATGATGCCGGCCTTCCTGCTCGGCTGTCGCTATCTGCTGGCGGCCGCCTTCGATGCCGGCGAAACGCTGGCGCGGATCGAGCGCGAGCGGGTCACGCACACGATGATGGTGCCGACCCAGATCGCCGCGCTGTTGGATCACCCGGAATTCGACCCCGCCCGGCTGGCCTCCCTCGAGATGCTGCTCTCGCTCGGTGCGCCGCTGCCGCGCACCCACAAGGAGCGCCTGTTGGATTGCCTGCCCGGACGACTCTACGAGTTGTACGGCCTGACCGAGGGGTTCGTCACCATCCTCGATCGCGACGAGGTTTCGCGCAAGCCGGCTTCGGTCGGCGTGCCGCCACCGTTCTATCGTATCCGGATCGCACGCGAGGACGGCAGCGAAGCCGCGACTGGGGAGGTCGGCGAGATCTGCGGCCGTGGCCCGATCATGATGTCAGGCTACCACCGGCGGCCCGAGCTGACCGAGCGCACGATCCGCGACGGCTGGTTGATCTCGGGCGACCTCGGCTATCTCGACGAGGATGGTTTCCTTCACCTGGTGGACCGCAAGAAGGACATGATCGTCAGCGGTGGGATCAAAGTCTATCCGAGCGACATCGAGGCGGTCGTGCTCGCCCATCCCGATGTCCTCGAAGCGGTCGTGATCGGGGTGCCGCATCGGCGTTGGGGCGAGGCGCCGTTCGCCGTCGTGCGGCTGCGGTCGGGCCGGGCGCTGGACGGCGGTGCGCTGAAGGAATGGGTCGATGGGCGTGTTGCGGCACGCTACCAGCGACTACACGGGCTTGCGATCGTCGATGATCTGCCGCGCAACGTCGCTGGCAAGGTGCTGCGCCGGGCGCTTCGGCAGCGCTTCGGCGCGGCCGCCGCCGGCGACGATTCGGCGGTCGCCGGCCAGGTTCCGCTGGTGCCGCCTACTGAACCGTGACGCCGCCAGCGAAGACGATCTGCTCGAAGGTTCGATCGAGCGACTTGGCGGTGAAGTTCCGCATCGTCATGCCACCGGTCCAGCTCACCGTGTCGCCGGCCTTGACCGTCGTCTCGGGGGCGGCGACCCAGGTGGTCTGCTCGCCTTGTTCGACCTCGAGATAGGTGTAGCCGCCGGCCGTGGTGGCACTCTTGACGAGACCGCTCTGGCCCCCGGCCGCCGACGTCGCCGCGCCTTGTTGCGGCATCGGCGGATGTCCGCCGCGCGGCGCGCCGTGGGCGGCGACCTGGGCCCTGGGGCCGTCCACCTTGCCCCAGGAGTTCACGAACAGGATGCTGTCGAACGTGCGGCCGATGGATTTGGCGGTGAAGTTGTGCATGACCGCGAACTGGCCCCACTGCACCATGTCACCGGGCTGGGCTTCGATGTGGCCACCGGCAACCCATACGCGCTGACCGTTGGGCCCCTCGACCTCGCCGTAGGTATAGCCGCCCGCCTGCATGACCTGCACCAGTTTTCCGGTGTTCGGTGGGTAGCTGACGGGTGCTTCGGCGGTGGGTTGTTCGGCGGCGGCGGGTCCGGCGGCGGCAGGTTCGGCCGGGGCTTCAGCCTTCGCTGTCGTGGCCTGCGCAGCAGGTGGCGCTTGGCCCGCGTCGGCGGAAGCTGGCGGATTTTCGCTCTTGGAGCAGGCAGCGGCGCCCAGCACCAGGATCGCGCAGGCGAGTAGGGAATGATTCACGGCAGTGCGTCTCCACAGAATGGATCAAGGGTGGGGCCGTAACAAACAATCGTATCATAGGCATCGTCCATTGGTCGTCGCGCCGGGAACCCTGCTGCCGGCCAGACGGTCTTGCGCCTGACGGGACGGAGTTGCGGCGCCGATCGGCGCCGTGCCGGCCCCGCCGGGATCGGAGTCGCCCTTGAAACCGGAAGCCGCCGCGGGCTGCCGCCCGCCATCGAACCGCCCATGAAGGCACGGGAATTCCAAGCGCTGGCGAGGCTGGACCTCGGCACACGGGCACTGCGCGCCGGTCGCCCCGGGCTCCGCCCATGGCCGATGTGGACGCTGGCCCTGTTGCTGGCCACGTTGGCGGGTTGCAGCGCGCTTTCCCTGGCCTACATGAATGCCCCCACGCTGGCCATGCTGCGCATCGACGCCGCGCTCGATCTGCCCGAATTGCAGCAGGAACAACTCGCCGACGCCGCGACGGCCGTGCACGCCTGGCATCGACGACAGCCACGCCGGGAACTCGCCGCCATGCTGCGAGAAGCGCGACGCCGGCTTGCCGGTCCGATCGACCAGGCCGATGGCGAGTGGATCCTCACCGCGGCCCAGGAGCACGTACGCCAGGTGGGCGAACGCCTGGCGATCGAGTTCGGCGACCGCATGACGCGCTTTTCGCCGGGCGAACTGGCCCGCATCTCCCGAAGGCTGGACGAGCGGCGTCGGGAGTTCGCGGACGAGATCGGCGCCGGCGAACCGGTGCTCGAACGCGAGCACCGGATCGAGCGCATCGAGGAGGCCATCGACGACTGGCTCGGCTCGGTCAGCCCTCGGCAACGGGCGCTGGTGCTGGCGTCGCCGGCTGTCACCGGCTTCGATGCCGGCCTGTGGCTCGACGAGCGCGCCCGCCGCGAGCGTCGGCTGCTCGATGCGCTGGCCGCGGCCGACGGGGGGGCATCGCTGACACTCTGGTTCAACGATTGGCGGCAGGGGCGGCCCATCGATGCCGCGGCGCGCATGGACGCCCAGCGTGCGGAGGCGATCGCGATGTGGGTGGCGGTGCTGAATGCCGCCGATGCCGGGCAGCGGGAACATCTGCTCGATCGGCTGTCCGACTGGATCGCGGTGTTCGACGACGAATGATCGGGGGGCGCGGCGGCCCCCGGGGGCCGCGCCGACGGCTAGAATTGTCGGCATTGGCTTCCGCAGGACGCAGACCGTGAGCATCAGTCCCGAAGAATTGCGGGCGCGAATCCGCACCGTGCCGGATTGGCCGGTGGCGGGCGTGCAGTTTCGCGACATCACGCCGGTGCTGGCGGACGGTGACGCCTTTCGCCGCCTGATCGCCGAGCTACAGGCCCGCCATGCCGCCGATCCGCCCGACGGTATTGCCGCGGTCGACGCGCGCGGATTCATCCTCGGCGGCGCCCTGGCCTGCGCCCTGGGGGTTGGCTTCGTTCCGCTGCGAAAGCGCGGCAAGTTGCCCTACCGGACACTGGCCGAGGACTACGCGCTCGAGTACGGCCACGCCACGCTCGAAGTACACGTGGATGGCTTCGTGGCCGGGCAGCGGGTGCTGCTGGTGGACGATCTGGTCGCCACCGGAGGCACCCTGCTCGCCGCTGCGCGGCTGTTGCAACGCCTTGGGGCGCAGATCACCGAAGCACTGGTGCTGGTCGATCTGCCGGATCTGGGCGGACGCCGGCGCCTGGCCGAGGCGGGCGTGGCGCTGCATGCCCTGGTAAGCTTCGACGGTCACTGAACCCGGAATGCCACGGCCATGGCCATCGACCTCGACAACATCCGGCGCACGCGCGATGAGGCGGACTGCCTGTGCACGGCCGCCCAGGTCGAAGCCGCCATCGATGCCATGGCGGGCGATCTGACCGAGTGCTATCGCGACCGCAATCCGCTGGTCTACGTGGTCATGAACGGGGGCGTGATCTTCGCGGGGCGGCTGCTGCCGCGGCTCGACTTTCCCCTCGAGGTCGCCTATCTGCATGCCACCCGCTACGGCATGGCGACCCGTGGCAACACCTTGCTCGATTGGCGCGTGCGTCCGACCCAGAAGCTCGAGGGGCGGCACGTGCTGGTGCTCGACGATATTCTCGACGAAGGCCATACCCTGGCGGCGATCGCCGATTATCTGCGCGAAGAGGGCGCGGCGGAGGTGCGCACCGCGGTGCTGGTGCACAAGCGGCACCCGCGCAAGGCCTACCCGGGGATGCGTGCGGACTTTACCGGTCTGGATGTCGCCGACCGCTTTCTGTTCGGCTACGGCATGGACTATCAGGGCTACTGGCGCAACGCCCCCGGCATCTTTGCGGTGCGCGGCCTGTAGCGTCGGCGCGGGACGAGCGGGTCAGCCGACGAAGCGGTACTCCATCTCGTCCACCTCGGGACCGCGGGGCCGGCCGAACGTGATCCAGCCGTGGCCGTCGAGCACCAGTTCCTCGCGTCGCAGGCGTAGCGAGCGGCCGCCCTCTTCGACCACGAACGTCCCGTTGCTGCTGCTGTCGATGACCACGAACTTGCCGCTGCGCTCTTCGATCACGCAGTGGCGGCGCGAGGCGTGCGTATTGCTCAGCACCACGTCGGCCGCCGGGTCGCGACCGATCGTGATGCGATGGGCGCCTTCGTCGAGCACCCGTGACTCACCGCAGAAATGCAGTTCCAGCCTGGCGGGGTGCAGGGCCGAGAAATCGATGCTGGCGAACACCGCCGTGACCTTGCTGTAGTCGTCGCAGATCAGCTCGAGCAGGTCGAAGTTGCGATTGATGCCCTTCAGCGGGCGGGGTGGAATCTTGCGCAGCTTGCGCTGGTTGCCGCGCGACAGCAGGGCCGCCGTTTCGGACGAGGTGACGGCGGTGCCGGTGGAGGCCACCTCGCAGAAGCGCGCCGCGACGTTGACGGTCTCGCCGAACAGGTCGTTGCCGGTGCTCACCGCCGGGCCGTGGTGGAAACCGATCCGGATGTCGATACGGTGCTCGCCGGATGCCGGCAGATCGCCCAGTTCCATGCCCATCGCGCTGCTCGCCTCGAAGGCGGCGTCCGCCTTCTCGAAGATCGCCATCAGGCCGTCGCCGGTCAGCTTGATGACCTGCCCGCCCGCATGCATGACCACGCCCTGCATTGCCTTCAGGCAGCCGTTGATGCGCTTGGCGGCCGCTTCGTTGCCGATGCGTTCGTACAGCACCGAACTGTCGGCGATGTCGGCGAACAGTACGACGCATTCGGTGGCGCGAAGGATTCCTGAGGTTTCCATGCTTGCGTTCTGGTTTACGCGACCCGTGGGCCGTGCGATCGGACTCGGCGCTGAGACCCGGTTCGCGGTGGGCGATCGCGGAGCACGGGCCAGCGGTGATTATCGCAGGATTTCGCGGCACCGCCAGACGCCTTCGCGCGGACGGCGGTTCCAGGCGCCAGTCGGCCCCGCGAGCGCTGCGCCCCGGCCTCGAGTCTGCGGATGCGCTCCGGCGTCGGCGGGTGGCTCGAGAGGTAGCGCGGTCCGTCGCCGCCGCCGGCCTCGGAGAGACGCCTCAACATGTCCGCCAGCAGCCTGGGCGAGAGACTTGCGCCGTGCAGTGTTTCGGCGGCGAAGGCGTCGGCCTCGAACTCGAAGCGGCGCGAATAGGAGGCGCCGACCAGCACCGTGCCGGCGACCGTCAGCAGCGAATCGAAGTCGCCGCTCCACAGACCGATCGCGACCGCCACCATCGATGTCTGCAGCATCTGACGCAGCCCGTGGCGCGCCCGTACGTGACCCAGCTCGTGGCCGACCACCGCGGCCACTTCGCGTGCATCGGTCGCGAGTTCGAGCAATGCGTCGGTGAGTACGATGCTGCCGCCGGGCAGCGCGAAGGCATTGGCACCCAACCCGGGCGCACTGCGGATGTGGAGCGAGGACTCGGGATGGGCGGCGAGCAGCTGGCGGCCGAGCCGGGTCGCGTCATCGACCGCATCCGGCGCAAGACGACTCGGGCCGAGCGTGCCGCTGGCGTCCAGCGATTCGAGCAACTGCCGGTCGAGGGCCTGCAGGCTGTGTCCGGGAATCCATGTCGCAAGGCCTTCCGCCACCGCCGGCAGCCCCCAGCGATAAGCAGCCGCCAGACTGGCCAAGACCAGCGCCACTGCCGCCAGTGCCGGCAGGGTGGCGCGTTGCCAGCGGTTGAGCGGGGAATCCCGGTGGCCGCAGGCACGGACGAAGCGCTCGAGCGCGGGACCGTTGTCGAACTCGCAGCGCCGGCCTCCGGCGAGCAGTGCGCTGCGGTGTCGCGCGCCGAGCGGCTCTTGCCAGTCGAGCGCGTCCGGCGACAGGCGCTCGACCGCGGTGGTCCCGTCGCGGTGGTGGATTTCGAGTCGATCGCCGTCGATCGAGAGGGTGACCGGCCGCGGGCGGCTCGACCTGCCGTCCAGCAGGCGCGCGTCGATCCGCATCGGCTCGGCCATGGCCTCAGAACCCCAGGTCGATGTCGAGCAGGTCGGCGGCTTCGGCGCCCACCACCGGCGCAGCGCTTGCCTGGGCCGCGACGAAATTGCCGATGTCCCCGTCCGCCAGCACCGTGAAATGCTCGATCCGGTAGCGCCACAGCCGGGTCACCGCGAACGGGCGGTAGAGCCCCAGGGTCAGCAGCGTGAGCAGCCAATTGACCGCCAGGATGGCGTAATAGGCGCGCACCCGCTGGTCGCTCTCGAAGCGGTGCGGACCGAGGCGGCTCATGTGGGCGCGCAGATTCTCCAGTCGAACCCGCAGGTAGGGCGCCAGCATGCGCGCCACCAGCACGAGCCACAGCAGGCCGAAGGTGCTTGCCGCGATCAGCCGGTCGCCGGCGGCGTCCCCGGTCGTGGGAGGGGGCGTCGGGGGCGGCAGCAGGGCGAAGATGGCGGCCCCGCCGGCCACGCCCAGGGCTACGGCGAGCAGGGATGCCGCCAGCAGGATGCGGTAGATGGGGCGGGTCGCGGCCTGGATCGAGAAGCGGGTGCGGCCGAAGTGGAGGTGGTCGAGCTTGTAGCGCCATTGGGCAGCGATCATCATCGGTGCCAGCAGTCCCAGGCTGAGGATGCCGGCCAGCGGCCAGGCCAGCCAGGCAAGCGCCGCGCGGCCGCTGGTGCCGGAAAAGCCGAAGCGCAGGCCGCGCCAACTGGTGTTGTGGGCGCGAAAGCGCAGCGAGCGGCAGATCATCCATGGCAGCAGCGCGAGAAAGCCGAGCGAAGCCAGCAGGTTGGCGAGAAGGTGCAGTTCCGACACGATGAACAGCACGACGATCACCGAAGAGGCGAGCAGGCGCCCCTTGAGGATGTTCATCGGATCGGCGTGGTAGTCGAACGGAGAACCGTCCAGTTCGGTATTGTTCAGGAAGTAACGCTCACGCCGGACCTTGGCCCAGGCCGAGTAGATGCCGAGGCTGAGGATGGTGAGCGCGAGATTGACCGCCCAGATGCGAAAATAGGCGGCGCCGGTGCCGTGAAAACGTAGTCGATGGCGCACCGGAGAGGTCGGCGGGGCCGGTACGGCCAGGAATGAATCAGCGACGCGCATGGGCAGCGATCCAAGATCCGGGAGTGGCGTGCAGGAATGACATTGTATTGGATCGTGCGATGCCTGCTCGTGACGTGGCTGGCCATCTGGAGCCAGGTCGCGGCGGCGGGCGACGCCCCCGCGCCGCAGTATCGCCGGGATGTCGCGCCGATTCTCGAGCGGCGCTGCGTGGTCTGCCACGCCTGCTACGATGCACCGTGCCAGCTCAATCTCGGAAGTTGGCAAGGCATCGCCCGCGGCGCCAGTCCGACGCGCGTCTATGACGGCACGCGCCTGCTGCCGATCGCGCCGACGCGCCTGTTCGTCGATGCCCAGGCGCCGGCAGCATGGCGCGAGCTCGGTTTCCACCCGGTGATCGACGAAGCGGGCAAGCGTGGTCGCGAGGCGCAGCAGGCGAGTCTTCTGTTCCGCTACCTGCAACTCAAGCGCGAGCATCCGTTGCCGGCGGTGCCGGTGCTGTCGGACGAATTCGATTTCGCGCTGAACCGTGCCCAACGGTGCGTCGCCATCGACGACTTCGGGCAACTCGGCGAACATGTGCCGCTGGCCGGCATGCCCTACGGCCTGCCGGCCATCGACGACGCGGAATTCGCCCTCGTCGCCGACTGGCTGGCGGCGGGGGCGCCGATCGAGCCGCGCGCGCCGCTGCCGGCGGCAGTACGGGGCCGCGTCGAACGCTGGGAGTCCTTCCTCAACGATTCGCGGCGACGTGCCCGACTGATGTCGCGCTATCTGTTCGAGCACCTGTTCCTGGCCCACCTCTACCTGGAGGCCGACGGCCGGCGATATTGGTTCCGGCTGATTCGATCGCGCCAGCCGCCGGGCGAGGATCCCGAGCCGATCGCAACCCGCCAGCCGTTCGACGATCCGGGCGACGGCCGCGTGCATTACCGCCTGACGCGCCTCGACGAGGCCCTGGTCGCCAAGACCCACATGCCCTACCGGCTCGACGAGGCCCGCATGCAGCGCTGGCGCGAGTTGTTCCTCGACGGGCTGCCCGAGCCCGAGGCCTTGCCCGGCTACGATGCCCACACCGCCGCCAATCCCTTCGTCGTCTTCCGCGACATCCCGGTGGCCTCCCGCTACCGTTTTCTGCTCGACGACGCCGGCTTCTTCGTCGAAGGCTTCATCAAGGGACCGGTTTGTCGCGGGCAGGTCGCGCTGAATGTCATCAACGACCGCTTCTGGGTGTTCTTCGCCGATCCGTCCACCCATACCGGCGAGGCCGATCGTTTCCTCGCCCGCCACGCCGATCAGCTCGCACTGCCGGCCGAGGACGTATCGTCGTTGCCGCTGGCGTCCTGGGCGCTGTATCGCGAGCGCGAGGCGGAGTACCTGGCGGCCCGGGCGGCATTCCTGCGCGAGACGGTGGGCGTCGATATCCCGCTCGACATGACCGTCGTGTGGGACGGCGATGGCCGCAATGCCAACGCCGCGCTGACGGTGTTCCGCCATTTCGACAGCGCCAGCGTGGTCACCGGCCTGCTCGGATCGCCGCCGAAGACCGCCTGGCTGATCACCTATCCGATCCTCGAACGAATCCACTACCTGTTGGTGGCCGGCTTCGACGTCTTCGGCAACGTCGGCCACCAGCTCAATTCCCGTCTCTACATGGATTTTCTGCGGATGGAAGCGGAGAGCAACCTGCTGACCCTGCTGCCGCTCGCGTTTCGCCCGCAGGTGGTCGAGCATTGGTATCGCGGGGGCGCCGAGGCGGTGCGGGAGAAGTTCACCCGCGATCAGCGGCGATTCGGCGTCGAAACGGCAATCCGCTTCCGCAGCGACGATCCCCTCGCCGAACTCTACGGGCTGCTGCGCCAGCGGGTGGCCGCGGTGGATCGACGCTGGCGGTCGCCGCCGGGTGAGGGCAGCGCGGCCGCGCCGGCGTTGGCGCGCCTCGCCGGGCTGATCGGCGGTGGTCTGCAGTGGATGCCCGAGACCGCTCTGCTGCGGGTCGATGGCGACGACGGCCCGGCCGACTTCACGCTGCTGCGCAACAGTGCCCACTCGAACATTTCCCAGCTCTTTGCCGAGGACCTGCGCCGCCTGCCGGAGGAAGACAGCCTGAGCGTCGCCGCCGGCGTGCTGGGCGCTCACCCCCATGCGTTCTTCCGGGTGACCGAGGCCGCCCTGCCGGCCTTCGTCGATGCGGTCGCCGCGCTGGATGGCGAAGCGGCCTACTCGGCACTTGCCGACCGCTACGCTGTGCGCCGAACCGATCCGGGTTTCTGGCACCATCTCGACGGCGTGCACCGGCGCGCGCACGAGGCCGACCCGCTCGGCTTCGGCCTGCTCGACCTGAACCGCCTCGAGAACCGGTGAGGCCGGCTCAGCGAACCGTAACCAGCACGAATTTGCGATCCCAGTCGCGGACGCCGATGTAGCGCACCTCGAACACGTAGGGACCGGCTGCCAGGGTCGGCGCCGGACCGGCACCGACGGTGAAGCTCAGCATGGCCTTTTCGCGGGCAATCGCGGCGCTTTCGGAGCGAGGGCCGGCGGCCAGCGACCACACCGAGACCTGTGCCGGCTCGCGCTCGCCGCCGAGCACCTCCTCGCCGTCGCCGGCTGCCGCGAGCTCGACCTCGAAGGCGCGCTCGGTCGGCACCGGCTCGGTCAGCTCCCAATAGACGTCCCTGATCTCGTAGCTGACCTTGCCGAGATCCGCGGCCAGGGTCTTCTGCCGACGCTCGTCCTCGATCACCTGGACTTCCGCGCCGCCGATGTGCAGGTCGAAGCAGCGGCCGATGCGGTTGGCGCAGGGCAGGTATTCGTTGTAGCGGGCATAGCTCGGCGGTGGCGCGCCACCGCCGCCGAAGCAGGCCGTCAGACTGGACACCACGAAGAGCGCCGCAGCGCCGACCCGCAGACGACGGTGCAGGCGGAGTCGAGGGGAGGAGGGCGGAATCACGATCGGGGCCGGGAGGGTCGGATTTGCGCAAACTTATCATGGCGCGCGCGGTAGCGGTGAAACCTCACCGGCGCGCGCGGTTCAGTCGCGGAACTGCCGCCACAGTTGCTCGAAGTGCGCCGAAAAGGCGGCGACCGCGGCCTCGTCCTCGGTCAGCAGCAGATTCTCCTCGTTGGCACGGCTGGCGCTACGGGTCCAGTTGAAGCTGCCATTCACCAGCACCCGGCCGTCGAACAGCGCGAACTTATGGTGCATGTGGGCCGGCCCGTCGTCGGTGGCCACCGCGATGCCGGCCTTTCGCAGGCGGGCAATGTCGCTGCCGCGGTCGAAACGCTTGTCGTCGTCGGTCAGGATGCGGATGGCGAGGCCGCGCCGGTGGGCCGCCAGGATCGCCTCGGTGAGCCGATCGTCGGCGATCGTGAATACGCAGATGCACACCTCGACGCGGGCCCGTTCGAGCTCGCGGACGAGCCCGTCGCGGCAGGCGTCGCCGGGGCTGAACCAGGCTTCGCTGCGCCCTCGCGGCTGTGGGTCGCGGGCCTTGTCGATGCTGCGCACGACCCGTTCGAGCCAGTTCAACAGCGGCATCGCTTCGCCGCCGGGTTCGAGCCGGGTGCGTACCAGGTCGAAGGCGACATTGCGCAAGTGGCGCAGGACTTCGGCGTCATCGCCGAAATGCTGGAGCTGTACGCCGAGCCGTCGTCGCTCGCCCGCGTCGAGGCGCAGGTCGTCGAGACTGTCGGTCAGTTCGCGGCGGATGCGGGCGAGCGCCCGCGGGTCATCGCGGCCGTTGCTCACGGGACGACCAACCCGTCGCGACGCGAAATCGAAAAGTCGGCCTTGCACTGCCGGCCCGTTCGGCGGGCGCGAAGCGGTGCTTCGCGAAACACCCGCCTCAGTCCCAAGGGCGGATAGGCGAACCCTTCGGGCGGCCGGGTGCAGGCACTCATCGCCGCGCCACCACGACCAGGCCCGGTACGTCGCGCCCCGCCTCGACGCGCAGGACCGCCTCGTCGAGTGCGGCGACGATCAGCCCTGCGCCGGCGAGGCAGGTCTCCACGTAGGGCGACGCGTGGCGGTAGCGGCCATTGGATTCGATCCGGTGCGTGTCCCCGGTGGCGGGGGCGACGATGCGCTCGACCGTGAACGCCAGCATGCCGCCGGGGCGAAGCGCCGCTGCGGCGGCACCGACAATGCGATCGAGGGGGCCGAAGTAGCACAGGGTGTCGGCCGACACGATCAGGTCGAAGTCCGCCTGGCAGGCTTCGAGCCAGGCCGTCAGTTCGGCCTTTTCGAGCGCGTCGTAGCACTGCTTGCGGGTGGCCTGGCCGAGCATGCCGGCCGACAGGTCCACGCCGACCAGCCGAGCCGACCACGGCTTCAGCAGCGGTCCGCACAGGCCGGTGCCGCAGCCGGCATCGAGCACCTTCAGCGCGCCGGCCGGCGGTGGCGCGTGACGGCGCAAGGCCTCGGCGAGGAGTGCCGGCGCGCGATAGTGCAGGCGCTCGGCGAGCTTGTGTTCGAAACTGGTGGCGAAGTGGTCGAAGGCGTACTCGACGTATTCGTCGCTCGCGCGTTCCGGCGGCGGCTCGTCGCTGCAGGCGGCGTAGAGGTGCTGCGCTTCGGGATTGTCGGGGTCGCGCTGCAGCCATTCGCGGAACGCCTCGGCCGCCTTGCCGCGCTCGCCGAGCATGGTCCAGGCGACGCCGAGCAGCTTGTGCCCGTCGGGACGATCCGGATTGGCGACGATCGAGCGGCAGTAGTATTCGGTCGCGGCGACAGCGTCGCCGCGCTGCCCGCACAGGGTGCCCATATTGTCCAGCGCGCAGGGATGTTCCGGAACCAGTTCGAGGCACCTGCGGTAGGCCGCCTCGGCGTCGTCGAGCCGATCCAGGTGGCGTTCGATCGAGCCCAGGTTGTTCCACGCGTCGGCGAAGTCGGGCTTGAGCTCGAGGGCACGGCGGTAGGGGCCCTCGGCTTCCTCGATACGACCGAGTTCGACCAGTACGTTGCCGAGATTGAGGTGGTAGTCGGGAAAGTCGGGCACCTGCGCGATCGCGCGCCGGATCAGCGCCGCCGCCGCCTCGTCGTCGCCGCGCTGATGGTGCAGCAGACCATAGAGGTGCAGCGCGTCCGGGTGCTCCGGCGCAGCCCCGAGGATGCGGCGATAGAGCGTCTCGGCATCCGCCAGCCGCCCCTGCTTGTGGATATCCGCAGCCATCCGCACGGCCTCTTCCACAGTCACCTGTTGCGTGGCCGCGGCGGCCGGTTCGGTGCTCATCGGCTGCGTACCGCCGTCGCCACCAGCCCGCGGACCGGGTGCCCGCCCTCCAGCCGGAGGTCGACAGGTTCGACCTCGACCGCGGTGAAACCGTTCTCGGCAAGTGCCCGGGCCACGTAGTCGGGGTCGTGCTGGTAACGTCCGTTGGCGCTCAGTCGGGTCGTGGCTCCGGGCGCCGGGTCGGTCAGGCGTTCGACCGTGAACGCCAGCATGCCGCCCGGTACCAGGGCCGAACCGGCGGCCGCAAAGACCTTGTCGAGCGGGCCGAAGTAGCACAGCGTGTCGGCTGAGACGATCACGTCGAAGCGCTGCGCCGTGCTGTGCAGCCAGGCCGTCAGTTCGGCCTGGTGGAGATCGTCGTAGCAGCCCTTGGTGCGTGCCTGTTCGAGCATGCCGGCCGACAGATCGACGCCGATGAGGCGGCGGCGCCAAGGGGCGAGCAAGGGCCCACAGAGGCCGGTTCCGCAGCCGGCATCGAGGATCTCGAACTGTCCGCCGGGCGGTGGCAGGCGGTCCTCCAGGGCGGTCTTCAGCCGGTCGGGCGCCCGGTATTGCAGATCGTTGCGCAGCTTTTCCTCGAAGCTCGCGGCGAAGCGGTCGAAGGTGTAGCTGACGTACTCGTCGCTGGCCCGGTCGGGTTCTTGTTCGGCGCACACGGCGGCGTAATGGTGGCGGGCCGCCGGGTTGTCCGGATCGAGCTCGACCCAGCGCCGGAAGGCTTCGGCGGCCTTTTCCGGCAGGCCGTGGGTGGCGTACACGATGCCGAGGAAGCGGTGGCCGTCCGGATCCTCGGGGGCGATGCCGATGGCCGCGCCGCAGCATTCGATTGCGCCCTCGATGTCGCCGCGCTGCCAGCGGATGAGGCCGAGGTTGTTGTGGGCGTTGGTCAGCCGGGGGTCGAGTTCGATCGCCTTGAGGTAGGCCTGTTCTGCCTCGGCGGGTTGCGCGCGGGCGTCGTGGATGGCGCCGAGGTTGTTCCAGGCACGGGCACAGCCGGGATCGAGCCGTAGCGCCTCGTGATATTCCGCCTCGGCCTCGTCGATTCGGCGCGCTTCGAGCAGCACGTTGCCGAGATTGACATGGAAGTCCACGAAGTCCGGTACCAGCGCGATCGCCCGCCGGATCCGTGCGATGCCGTCGTCCACGGCTCCGCTCTGGCACTGGAAGATGCCGTAGAAATGGAGCAGGTCGGGGTGCTCGGGGGCTACCCGGAGCAACTGTTGGTAGACCTCCCGTGCGGCATCGAGCCGACGCTCGCGGTGCAGCCGCAGCGCGAGCTGGATCGCATCGGGCAGGTCGAGGACGACTTCGTGGCGCTCGCTCATGATCGTACGGTGTCTGCGCGGCCCGGCGTCGGCCCGGCCGCGCGCATTTCCCCTAGTCGAACTGGTAGGTGAACTGATTGTCGGCAACGCCGACCTCGACCCTGGCCACCGAGCGGCCCTCCATCAGGCGGCCGAGGAATTCACGCGCCAGATCGGGGAGCAGGGTGTTGGTCAGGATTGCGTCGATCATACGGCCGCCCGATTCCGATTCGGTGCAGCGGGCCACCACCAGCTTGACGACATCGTCGGTATAGCTGAACGGCACCTTGTGGCGCTCCTCGACGCGCTTCTTGATGCGGCCGAGCTGCAGCACAACGATCTTGGCGAGGATTTCGTCGGACAGCGGGAAGTACGGGATCGTCACCAAGCGGCCGAGCAGGGCCGGCGGGAAGACCTTCAGCAGCGGTTCGCGCAAGGCCTTGGCCAGTCCCTCCGGATCGGGCATCAGCTCCGGGTCCTTGCACATGCCGTCGATGAGCTCGGTGCCGGCATTGGTGGTGAGCAGAATCAGGGTGTTCTTGAAATCGATGAAGCGTCCCTCACCGTCTTCCATGAAGCCCTTGTCGAAGACCTGGAAGAAGATCTCGTGGACGTCCGAGTGGGCCTTCTCGACCTCGTCGAGCAGCACCACCGAATAGGGCTTGCGCCGTACCGCCTCGGTCAGCACGCCGCCCTCGCCATAGCCGACATAGCCCGGCGGCGCACCCTTAAGCGTCGACACCGTGTGGGCTTCCTGGAACTCGCTCATGTTGATGGTGATGAGGTTCTGTTCGCCACCATACAGCGCCTCGGCCAGCGCCAGCGCGGTCTCGGTCTTGCCGACGCCCGAGGTGCCGGCCAGCATGAACACGCCGATCGGCTTGTTCGGGTTGTCGATGCCGGCGCGCGAGGTCTGGATGCGCTTGGCGATCATCTCCATCGCGTGGTCCTGGCCGATCACCCGCTGGCCCAGCAGTTCCGGCAACCGCAGCACGGTCTCGACCTCGTTGCGCGCCATGCGGCCGACCGGGATGCCGGTCCAGTCGGCGACCACGCTGGCGACCGCCTGGTAGTCCACGGTGGGCAGGATCAGCGGGTGTTCGCCCTGCAGTTCGGCGAGCTTTTCCTGGGCCTCCGTCAGTTCGGCCAGCAGCGCGGCGCGTTCTTCTTCGCTGAGCCCCGCCGCCTCGGTCGGCGCGTCGTCCGCGCCTGCCGGCGCGTCGCCGCCATCGACATCCGAACCTTCCTGCTTGGCCGCCTCGGCTGCCGCCTCGAGCGGGCTGCCGGTGCCTTCGACCGGATCGTCGTCGCCGCGCAGCCTTGCCCGCAGCGCCAGGATCTGGTCCACCAATTCCTTCTCACTGCCCCAGCGGGCATCGAGGGCGGCCAGGCGTTCCCGTTCGGCGGCGAGCGCCTCGTCGGCCGCGGCTTCGCGCTCGGTGACGTCGATGCCGATCGCCTTCTCGCGGCCGATGATCCGCTCTTCGACCTCCAGCGCCTCGATCCGGCGGCGGCAGTCCTCGAC
>JAGRFZ010000145.1 GCA_020445785.1 Rhodocyclaceae bacterium | reverse complement strand
CGACCGGCGACACCTCGACCAATCCGAGGCTCGCGCTGATCCGCCAGGGCGATGCCGGCACCATCGCCAAGCTGCTCTACGGCACCGCCTTCCGTAGTCCGAACGCCTACGAGCGTTTCTACTTCATCGAAGAGTACTCGGTGGCGAATCCGGCATTGAAGGCCGAACGGGTGCGCACCCTGGAGGCCACACTCGAGCAGTGGCACGGCGGACTTCGGATGGCGCTTTCCCTGTTCCGCACCCGGGTTACCGATCTGATCGAGCAGCGCGAGACCGAAGACGGTCTGCTGCGCTTCGACAACCGCTCCGGCGCCGAGATCGACGGTCTCGAACTCGAAGGCGAGTACCGCGCCCCGGCTGGCATTCAGCTTCGCGCGAGCTTCACGCACCAGCGGGCGATCGACGCCGACAGCGGCATCTGGCTGGCCAATTCGCCCCGCAACCTGCTCAAGCTGAGCGCGATCCTGCCCACCGGCGGCCGCCAGCGGCTCGGTGTCGGCGGGCATTACGAAAGTGGACGACGGACTGCGGTGGACACCCACACCGGCGGATTCGGCGTACTCGATCTCACCTGGTCCGGGGAGGCTGCCGGCAGCCTGCGCTGGTCGGCCACCGTGCGCAACGCGCTGGCCCGTCGCTACGAGCTGCCGGCAACGCTGGACCACGAAGTCGATCGCCTGCCGGCAGGCGGGCGCAGCCTGCTGATATCCATCTCGATGAGCCACTGAGCGCCGACGACGAGGGGGCGCCACTAGGCTATTGGCGGTCTCGCCGGTACACTGTCGGGTTCGACACGCACCACCGGAACCCCAGGAGCCCCCCCTTTGTCTGCCATTGCGCCGATCGGCGAAATCATCGAAGAGATCCGCGCCGGCCGCATGGTCGTGCTGGTGGACGAGGAAGACCGCGAGAACGAGGGCGATCTCGTCATGGCCGGGCAGTTCGTGACCCCGGCAGCAATCAACTTCATGGCCAAACACGGCCGCGGCCTGATCTGCCTGACTTTGTCCGAAGATCGCTGCCGCCAGCTCGGGCTGGGGCTGATGGTGCGCGACAACCGATCGCCCCACGGCACCGCGTTCACCACCTCGATCGAGGCCGCCGAGGGCGTGACCACCGGAATCTCGGCGCAGGACCGAGCGCGTACCGTGCAGGTGGCAGTGGCCCGCAACGCACGACCCGATGACATCGTCCAACCCGGCCACGTGTTCCCGCTGATGGCGCAGAATGGCGGCGTGCTGATCCGGGCCGGGCACACCGAGGCCGGCTGTGATCTGGCGATGCTGGCCGGACTCGAGCCGGCGGCCGTGATCTGCGAGATCCTCAAGGACGACGGCACCATGGCACGCCTGCCGGATCTGGTGGGCTTCGCCGGAGAACACGGCCTCAAGATCGGCGCGATCCGCGACCTGATCGAATACCGTGCCGCCACCGAGAGCCTGGTCGAACAGGTGGCAAGAAAGTCGGTGACGACCCCCCATGGCCCGTTCGAGCTGACCGCGTTCGAGGACAAGACCAGCGGCGACGTGCATCTGGCACTGAGCCTCGGCGCGCTCGACGCTGCCACCGAGACCCTGGTGCGTGTGCATGAGCCCCTGTCGGTGGTGGATTTTCTGGACCCGGGCAGTGGGCGCCACAGTTTCTCGGTGGACGCGACGCTGGCGGCGATTGCGCGGGAAGGCAGCGGCGCGTTGATCATGCTGTATCGGCCCCAATCCGGCCGCGATCTGGTCGCCGCCCTCACCGACGATCCGTCCGCGCCGCTACCGGCCACCAAATGGGATCCCCGGCTGTTCGGCGTCGGTGCACAGATTCTGCGAGAGCTCGGTATCGGCAAGATGCGGTTGATGGCCAGCCCACGCAAGATCCCCAGCATGGCCGGATTCGGCCTGGAGGTATGCGGTTATGTTCCGCCCGAAACCGAATGAAGCAGGGCGCGCCGCGCCCCAGAACGAGGATGGAACCATGGCCCGATTCGATCGCATCCACGAGATCGCCCCTCGCCTGGAAGGCCAGGGACTGGCGGTCGGCGTCGTCATGAGCCGCTTCAACCAGGACATCTGCGAAGGCCTGCTGTCGGCCTGTATCGACCGTCTGCAGCAACTCGGCGTCGCTGCCGAGGACATCACGTTGGCCACCGTGCCGGGGGCCCTCGAGATCCCGCTGGTGCTGCAGCGGATGGCCGCCAGCGGCCGCTTCGACGCGCTGGTCGCTCTCGGCGCGGTGATTCGCGGCGAGACCTACCATTTCGAACTGGTGGCCAATGAACAGGGCAGCGGCATCACCCGGGTCGCCCTCGACGCCGCCATTCCGATCGCCAACGGCGTGCTGACCACCGAAGACGACGATCAGGCAATCGCGCGGATGCGCGCCAAGGGCCGCGAGTGCGCCGAAGCGGCAGTCGAGATGGCGAACCTGTTGAAGGAGCTCGCATGAGCAATCAGCAGGCGCGCCGCAAGGCGCGCGCCTTCGCGGTGCAGGGCATCTACCAGTGGCTGGTCTCGGGCAACGACGTCGCGCCGATCGAGGAACACATCGCCCAGTCCGAGGGCTTCGACGAAGCCGACGCCGTGCTCTTCCGCGAACGGCTCCGGGGGGCGATCGCCAACGCCGACGCGCACGATGCCGAAATCGCCCGCCACATCGAGCGCAAGGTGAGCGAACTGTCACCGGTCGAACATGCGGTCCTGCTGCTGGCCGGCCAGGAACTGGCCCACCACATCGAAGTGCCCTACCGTGTGGTGATCAACGAGGCGATCGAGTTGACCAAGTCGTTCGGCGGCAGCGAGGGCCACCGCTTCGTCAATGGGGTGCTCGACAAGATGGCGATCGGAATGCGTGCGACCGAGGTCGAAGCGGGGCGCCGCAAGCGCCCGAAATAGATCGGCGGACGCACCGATCGAACATGTGACGGGCGCCCGTCTTCGGCACTGCGGGCACGAGCGCGCTACATGCGCTCGCTGGAACTCTCGGCAGCGTCGGCCGCGGCCTGCCCACCCTCCTCGAGGAATTCGCCCGGAATCGGCAGCGGTGTCGATGGCGGCTGCATGTCCTCGGGTTTGAGCTGCTCGGTAAAACCCTCCAGCGAGCCCATGCTCTTCTTGTCGCGGCGGGCCACCGGCTCGGAAAGGATGTAGGCGGCGGACAACTGGGCCAGCGCCTCCAGTGCGTCCCTGTGGGTACGTTCCTGGGCGTGGGAAGCATCTGCGCCGAAACCGATCAGCGCGGTGCGGATGTCGTTGCCGGCCTCGACCGCAGCTGCGGAGTCGGAGCGATAGTACTTGAACACATCGCGGCGATGGCTGATGCCGAAATCCTCGGCAAGTCCGATCAGCTTGTGGGTCAGGTGGTAGTCGAAGGGGCCGGACATGTCCTGCACGCAGATGGTCGCGGCGTGTTCGTCGGTATTCTGGCCCGGCGCCGCAATCGAGATGTCCAGGCTCACCATCTCCGCGATCTCACCGTGCAGTGCCGCCGACGACCCCGACCCGACCTCTTCGGTGATCGTGAACAGCGGAAAGGCATTGACCGGCGGCAGGCGGCCGGATTCGCGCACGGCCTTGCAGGCCGCAAGCAACGCGGCAACTGCGGCCTTGTCGTCGAGGTAGCGGGAATTGACGTAGCCGCCGGGCTGGATTTCGAGTTGGGGATCGAAGGCGATCCAGTCACCGACGTTGATCCCTGCTGCGATCAGATCCTGGGCCGATCGCGCCTCGATATCGACCCGCACTTCGACATGGTCCCAGCCCACCGGCTGGGAGTCGATCTCGTCACCGAAGGCGTGGCCCGAGGTCTTCAGGGGCAGGCAGGTGCCGCGCAACTGGCCGTTGTCGGTATAGATCGTCAGCCGACCGCCTTCGGCGAAGCGCGCCGACCAATGGCCGATCGGCACGACGCCGAGCCGGCCGTTCGGCTGTATCGAGCGGACCATGGCGCCGAGGGTGTCGAGGTGGGCGACGATGGCGCGGGCCGGGCGGCTCTCGCGACCCTTGATGGTCGCGCGAATCGCGCCCCGGCGGGTCATTTCGTAGGGGATGCCCAACGACTCCAGCCGCCCGGCGGTGTAGCGAACGACTGCGTCGGTGAGACCGACCGGGCTCGGAATCGCCAGCAACTGCATCAGGGTTTCTTCCAGGAAACCGTAGTCGATCGGTGGCAAGGCTCGCGTCGTGTTCATGCACGGCTCCGTTCTTATTCATGATGGCCCGGACCATGTCGACTGGGCCGGGCGCGATGTCGTCTCGGGTCTCGCCAGGCGCGGGACCACCCTCCATTGCAGCGGCCGACGTCGACTTGGGCGCGGCCTAGAGCTCCACCCGCGAACGCGGGAACAGCAGATCGACGAACTTTTCCGCGGTCGGCTGGGGCTCGTGGTTGGCGAGACCCGGACGCTCGTTGGCCTCGATGATCACATAGTCCTCGCCGTCGACCCTGGGCACCAGGAAATCCAAGCCGGTGACCGGGATGTCGAGGGCCCTGGCGGCACGTTCGGCAGCCTCCACCAGCGCCGGGTGAAGATCGTCGGTGACATCGTGGATGGTACCGCCGGTGTGCAGATTCGCGGTATTGCGTACGCCGATCACACGCTCGGGTTCGGGCACGGCATCGAGGGCCAGCCCCTGGGCGGCGAGGCAGCGCTCGGTTTCCTTGTCCACCGGGATGCTCGACTCGCCCCCAGTGGCTGCCGCCCGACGGCGGCTCTGCTTTTCGATCAGCTGCGCGATCGTCGATCGGCCGTCGCCGACCACCGCAGGCGGCCGTCGCACCGCGGCCGCGACGACGCGGTAGTCGATGACGATGATGCGCAAATCGAGCCCGGCACAGAATTGTTCGACGACGACCCGGTCGCCGTAGGCGCGGGCCGCCGTGACCGCCTCCGCCACCTCGTCCATGGTCGTCAGATTCACGGCGATGCCCTTGCCCTGCTCACCGTCGGCCGGCTTGACCACGACCGCAGCATGGCGTGCGAGGAATTCGGCCAGCGCGTCACGATGCTCGGCGGCGATCTGTTCGGGGACCGACAGACCCGCGGCGGCCAGCAGCTTGAGGGTGACCGTCTTGTCCTGACAGCGGCTCATCGCGATCGCGGTGGTCAGTTCGGACAGCGACTCCCTGCAGACCACGCTGCGCCCACCGAATTCGAGCCGGAAATACCCGTTCGGCGCGTCGATCACTTCGACATGGATACCCCGGCGTCGCGCTTCGTCGACGATGATTCGCGCATAGGGATTGAGGTCCGAGACGTTGTCGTCGAGGGGCCCGGTGAACAGCGGTTCGTTGATCGCGTTGCGGCGCTTGACCGCAAATACGTTGATGCGCTGGAATCCGAGCTTCTCGTAGAGCGCAATGGCCTGACTGTTGTCGTGCAGCACCGAGACGTCCATGAAGCTGCGCCCACGGGCCTGAAAGATCTCGGCGAGGTAGCGTATTAAGGCCTCTCCGATGCCGCCATGGGGCGCCTGGGGCGCCACCGCCAGCGACCACAGACTGGCGCCCTGGCCTTGATCGCCGAAGGCCTCGACGTGATCGACCCCCATCGCCACCCCCAGGATCTCGCCGCTGACCCGATCCTCGGCGACGGCGTAGATCAACTTGCGGTCGGCGCGACGCCGCCACAGACGGGCGGCATCCACCGGCACCATGCCACGACCCCGGTAGAGCGCATTGACCGCCGCCAAATCGGCCCGCGTGCGCCAGCGCCGCAGCGTAAACGGCCGGCGCGCGGCGGTCTGGGGGCGGTAGGCGGAAAGCCACAGACGGTAGGCCTCCGACGGATCCACGAAGAGCTGTTGGGGCGCCTGGGCGACCACCACGTGCGGCTTGTCCACGTAGAAGGCGATGTCGCGCTGGCCGGCCCGTTCCTCCAGCAGACAGGCCGCGATCGCGGCCGGATCCGAGAACGTCTGGCCCGCGATCAGCCGTCCCCAGCCACAATCCACGACCGCTTCGTTCGGCGCATCCTCTCCGCCTTCGGTGCGCGGCTCGCCGCCGACGCCGGGGCGGCGCTCGAGTCGCAGCGCCCGTGATGTCAGTTTTCGATTCATCTGGGTCTCAGTCCACATGGGTTTGCAGCCACCATTCGAGCAGCCCGAGCTGCCAGAGCTTGGAACCGCGCAGCGGTGTGATGTGGGCACCGGGATCGGAAAGCAGGAGCTCGACGTAGGGCTGGCGGAACAGGTTCCGTTCGCGTGCGGCGCGGCTCGACAGGGAGTCGCGCACCTGCTCGAGCACACGACCTTGCAGGTATTTCAGCGCCGGCACCGGGAAATAGCCCTTGGGCCGGTCGATCACCGCGGACGGGATGACCTTCCGCGCCGCCTCCTTGAGAATGCCCTTGCCGCCGCCGGCGAGCTTGTGGCGTGCCGGGATGCGAGCCGCCAGTTCGACCAGCTCATGATCGAGGAAGGGAACCCGGGCTTCCAGACCGAAGGCCATGGTCATGTTGTCGACCCGCTTGACCGGATCGTCCACCAGCATCACCGTGGTATCCAGGCGCAGCGCCTTGTCCACCGGGTCGTCGGCGCCGGCCTCGGCGAACCGATGAGCCACGAAATCGGCACTGGCATCGCCGGCGAGGTAGTCGTCGGTAACGACCTCGCGGTATTCGGCGAACTCGCGGTCGCGGAAGGCGGCAAGGTAGTCGCTCACCGGGTCGGCGCTGCCCGCCATCTTCGGATACCAGTGGTAGCCGCCGAACACCTCGTCGGCCCCCTGGCCGCTTTGCACCACCTTGCTGTGGCGCGACACCGCTTCCGACAACAGGTAGAAGCCGATGCAGTCGTGACTGACCATCGGCTCACTCATCGCCTGCACCGCCTCGGGCAGACGCTCGAGCAACTGCGCCTCGGGCACGAAGATCTTCTCATGCACCGTGTCGAAGCGCTGGGCGACGATGTCGGCATATTCGAATTCATTGCCCTTTTCGCCCCCCACGTCCTCGAAGCCGACGTTGTAGGTGCGCAGCTGGGAAACCCCGGCCTCGACCATCAGGCCGACGATCAGGCTCGAATCGACACCGCCGGAGAGCAGCGCTCCGACCGGCACGTCGGCCACCAGCCGGCGCTTGACCGCCGCCCGCAGGCCGTCGAGCAGGATCTCGCGCCATTCGTCGAAGCTGCGGGCCTGCTCCGCCTCGCTGTGGGCGTACTCGAGCTGCCAGAAGCAGCGCTCGCTGCGCGTACCGTCGGCCTCGATCGTCATCAGGTGGCCGGGGGCGAGCTTGCGTACGCCGCGCAGCAACGTATAAGGCGCCGGCACCACTGCGTGGAAGGACAGGTAGTGGTTGAGCGCGACCGGATCGATTCCGGTGTCGATGCCGCCGCCGGCGAGCAGGGCCGGCAGGGCCGACGCGAATCTGAGGCCACCACGTACCTCGGCGTAATACAACGGCTTGATACCGAGGCGGTCGCGACCCAGCACCACACGGCCGGAATCACGCTCCCAGATGGCAAACGCAAACATCCCGTTCAAGCGCTGCACGAAGTCCGGCCCCCAGGCATGATAGGCCTTGAGCAGCACCTCGGTATCGCCGTGGGAGTAGAAGCGGTAGCCCTTGCCTTCGAGCTCCCGGCGCAGTTCGGGGTGGTTGTAGACCGCGCCATTGAAGACGATGCCGACGCCCAGCAGCGGGTCGAACATCGGCTGCTGGGAGGCGTCCGAGAGATCCATGATCTTCAGCCGCCGGTGGCCAAAGCCGCGGCCCGGCTGCAGAAACAGGCCGTGGGCATCCGGACCGCGACGGCTCTGGGCCTCGGTCACGGCGACCAGCGAGCCGAACTCGCAGGGCATTCCGTCGAATTTCAGTTCACCGGCAATTCCACACATGCATGCTCCTGTTGCGGTGGGTGCCGACCCGCGCCGACGCCACGGACGCGACCGGATACTTCCGGTCGTCGAGCAGGGCGGCTGGGGAGGGTTCGGCGTTCGAGAACGCAGCGACCCCGGGCAGGGATCGACCGCCGGCTCTCGTGGATGGACCACATGCGCGGTCCGCGAAATGTCGAGACATAGCGTCGTCAGGAGCGGCTTCGTCGCCGCCGGAAGCATCATTCTATCATTTACTTTTGTCCAAACAGATCCGCACTCGGGCAAGTACCCCGTGGCTGCGATAAGCTGGCGGGTCGTGCGCAAGTACACCAACGGGACGATTGCGACACCCGCGCGGCCAGGCCGCAACCTCTATGCCTTCGGAATTCGAACTGATCGGCCGCTATTTCGAGCGCCCTGCGCCCACTGCGGACCTCGGCGTCGGCGACGATGCCGCCCTGCTGCCGGTGTCCGCCGGCACGCAACTGGTGGTGAGTACCGACATGTTGGTCGAGGGCACCCACTTCCTGGCCGACACCGATCCTCGCCTGCTGGGCTGGAAGACCGTCGCGGTCAGCGTTTCCGACCTTGCCGCGATGGCCGCCCGCCCGCGCTGGGCAACCCTGGCGGTGAGCCTGCCCGCTGCGGACGAAACGTGGCTCGCCGCGTTTGCGGCGGGCGTGTTCGACTGCTGCGAATCCTTTGGGCTCGAGCTCGTCGGCGGCGACACCACGCGCGGGCCGCGCAACCTTTGCGCGACGGTGTTCGGCGAGGTACCGAGGGGGCAGGCGGTGACCCGCGCCGCGGCCAGGCCGGGCGACGACATCTGGGTCAGCGGTCAGCCGGGGCGTGCCGGGCTGGCGTTGGCACACCTGATGGACGGGGTGGCGCTGTGCGACCGCCTGCGCGAGGAATGCCTCGCGGCGCTGCACCAACCGCGCCCGCGGCTCGCCCTCGGCCTCGCCCTGCGCGGCGTCGCCAGCGCCATGCTCGACGTCTCCGACGGCCTGCTCGGCGACCTGCGCCACATCCTGGAGTGCTCCGGCACCGGCGCCATCGTCGAGGCCGCCGCACTGCCGCTCGCTGCGCTTGCCGCCAGCGGCGCCGACGCCGCGCTGTGCCGGCGCTGCCTGCTCGCGGGCGGCGACGACTACGAACTGCTGTTCGCCGCGCCGCCCCGCCATCGTGGCGCGATCGAAGCCTTGTCCGCCCGGCTCGGCCTCCCCCTGCACCGCATCGGCGAATTGACCCGCGAACGCGAGCGACTGATGCTGCGCGAAGCGGACGGCACACTGGCGGCACCGGCCGCGTACGGCTACGATCACTTCGCCTGAGATCCGCTCCGGCCCACCCTCCGACACGACCATGCGCCCCACCACCCGCCTGCTCCTGAGCCACCCCGCCCACTTCATCTCGCTGGGCTTCGGGGCCGGACTGTCGCCATGGGCGCCGGGCACGGTCGGCACGCTGCTCGGCTGGGCGCTCTACCCGCTGATCCGCACCCCGGTTTCGGAGTTCGTCTTCCTCGCCCTGCTCGCCAGCTTCTTCCTCGCCGGCGTGCTCGCCGCCGAACGCACCGGGCGCGCGCTCGGCGTGCCGGACCACGGCGGCATCGTCTGGGACGAGATGGTGGCGATCTGGCTGGTGCTGCTGTTCACCCCGCCGGGACTGCTCTGGCAGGCGGTCGCGGTGGCGCTCTTCCGCTTCTTCGACATCGTCAAGCCGCCACCGGTGCGCTGGGCCGACCGCAGCTTCAAGGGCGGCTTCGGGGTCATGTTCGACGACCTCGTCGCCGCCGGATATGCCCTGCTGGCGCTCGCGGTGCTGGTCCACCTGCAAGGGAACTGACGCGATGACCGATCATGAACTCGATGGGCTGGCGCGCCGGGTGGGCGAAGCCCTGGCCGCCCGCGGGCTGTGGCTCGCCACCGCGGAGTCCTGCACCGGTGGCTGGATCGCCGAGGCCGTCACCGCGATCGCGGGCAGTTCGGGCTGGTTCGACCGCGGCTTCGTGACCTATTCGAACGCGGCCAAGGCCGACATGCTCGGCGTGCGCGACGACACGCTCGAAAGCCATGGCGCGGTCAGCGAGGCCACCGTCGGCGAGATGGCCGCGGGCGCGCTCGCCCGCAGCCGCGCCGACCTCGCGGTGGCCGTGTCGGGCATCGCCGGACCGGGCGGCGGCAGCGCAGTGAAGCCCGTCGGCACGGTCTGCATCGGCTGGGCACGACGCGACGCCTCCATCTCGACGACCACGGTGCAGTTGCCCGGAGACCGCGCCGCGGTACGCCGGCAGACGGTGATCCTCGCGCTGCAGGGCGTGCTCGAGCGCTGCCGCTGAGGCGGTGCACCTTGCACGCCACCTGCGTGCAGGCCGTCCCGCCACCATTGGCCCTGCCCGGCGCAGAAACCTGATTCGCATATTTGCTGTAATTGCATACAGGCTCTACACTTACGGCATCAGACCTGCATCCCCGCATGTCTGCAATCTTTGTGCCATAATCGGGCAATCAAACAGGACGCACTTCCATGGACGAAAACAAGGCCAAGGCCCTCGCCGCTGCGCTCTCGCAGATCGAAAAGCAGTTCGGCAAGGGCTCGATCATGCGCATGGGCGACGGCAACGTCGAACGCGACATCCAGACCGTCTCCACCGGCTCGCTCGGGCTCGACATCGCGCT
>JAGRFZ010000224.1 GCA_020445785.1 Rhodocyclaceae bacterium | reverse complement strand
GCGTGGATGCATTCGAGGTCATGGATCTGGTCTGCCAGGACACCCAGCTCAACATTTCCAGGGCCTATCTCAGGCCCGGCTTTGCATTCGGTGGATCGTGCCTGCCCAAGGACTTGCGGGCAACGTCCTATCTGGCGAAACAGCACGATGTCGAGCTGCCCATGTTGGGTGGAATCCTGCAGTCCAACCGAAGTCACGTGGACCTGGCCATCGAGCGTGTGCTCGCCACCGGCAAGCGCAGGATCGGCTTCATCGGCCTGTCCTTCAAGACCGGGACCGACGATCTGCGCGAGAGCCCGCTGGTGCTGATGGCGGAACAGTTGATTGGCAAGGGCGCCCAGCTTTCGGTCTACGACCCGGAGGTGCACCTGTCGCGGCTTCTCGGTGCCAACAAGAGCTTCATCGAGCGTCATCTGCCGCATATCGGCGACTTGTTGTGTGCCGACGTGGAACAGGTGATTCGCGATGCAGAAGTGTTGATCGTCGGTCTGGCCACGCCTGCGATCGTGGACGCCTTGTCAACCCACGTGCGAGAAGATCAGTGGTTGCTGGACGTGGCCGGCATCAAGGGACGGCTGTCGGTGCGGGGTGAAATCGAGGGTCTGTGTTGGTGAATCCCGCCGTCGCCGAATGGACGCCTCGCGCCGAAGGGGCGAAACCAGGATGGCCGAAAGTCTGTTTGGTCGGGCCACTTCCGCCGCCGTCTGGGGGAATGGCCAATCAGTGTGAACAACTGGCCCGCCTGCTGCGTGATGACGGTTTCGACGTCGCGGTGGTTCGAACCAATGCGCCGTACCGGCCGGCATGGGTCGGACGCCTGCCGGTGCTGCGGGCCGGGTTTCGCTTGTTTCCCTACGTTGTGGCGCTGCTGCGCGCCTGTGGCCCGCGGCGGGTGGTCCATGTCTTCGCCAACTCGGGCTGGGCCTGGTACCTGTTTGCGACCCCCGCGATCTGGATCGCCAAGCTGCGCGGTGCGCGCGTCATTGTGAACTACCGGGGGGGCAACGCCGCCCGTTTCTTCGCCGTGACGACGCCGCTCGCGCTGCGCACGTTGAAAGCGGCCGACGCCCTCGTCACGCCCTCCGGATTCCTGGCGCGGGTGTTTAAGGCGCTCGATGTCGAGGCGGAAGTCGTGCCGAACATCGTCGACCTGACGCGGTTTCGGTCTGAAGTGCTGCGACCGGGCGGTGATGCGCCGCATCTGATCGTGACGCGCAATCTCGAACCAATCTACGACATTCCTTGTGCAATTCGCGCATTCGGCAAGATCTGCGAGCGCTTTCCTCGCGCCCGCCTGAGTGTCGCAGGCACCGGGCCAGAGCGGGAACCGCTCTTACGCCTGAGCGAAGAACTGGGACTTGCCAGCCGCATCCGTTTCACCGGACGCATCCCCAATGGCGAGATTCCCGCGCTCTACGCCTCCGCCGACTGCATGCTCAATCCGAGCCGGGTCGACAACATGCCGATCTCGATCCTAGAGGCGCTCGCTAGCGGTGTTCCGGTGGTCAGTACCGATGCCGGCGGCATCCCCGACATGGTCGAGAATGGCGTGTCGGCAATACTGGTCCCTGTCGGCGACGCGGAAGCCATGGCCGTCAAGGCGATTGCAGTTCTCGAGGATGCGGCGACCGCAGGTGCGCTTCGTGACGAGGGCCTCAGGCGTGCAAAGGAATTCGACTGGTCGATAATCCGCGACCGATGGCTCGAGATCTATCGCCGGGTCGGTCTGTGCAGCGAAGGTACGGCAGAAGATGCGTGACCTCCTCTTGTTCGTGATTCTCGTGCCGGGCGGTATGGCTGCGATCCGATACCCGTTCGTCGGGGCCATGTTGTGGACGTGGATCAGCGTGATGAATCCGCATCGCTTGGCCTGGGGGTTCATGTTCGACGCGCCGGTTGCAATGTACGTCGGCGCCTGCACGTTGCTCGGACTGTTGATGACGAGTGAGCGGCGCAGCCCGTTCCAAGGATCTCCGGCGGTCTGGCTGGCCCTGTTGATGGGCTGGATGTGTGTGACCACAATCTTTGCGTTCGACACGGTCAACAGCCTGGACAATCTCGAGAAGGTGATGAAGATCGACCTGATGGTTCTCGTCGCTTTGATGCTGGTACGAACCAAGCGGGAGATGATGGTCTTCGCCTGGATCCTCGCCTTCTCGGTCGCCTTCTACGGCATCAAGGGTGGCATCTTTACGATCGTCAACGCGGGGGCCGCGCGCGTTTACGGGCCCGACGGATCCTACATCGAGGAGAACAATGCGCTCGCTGTGGCGCTGATCATGACGGTGCCGCTGCTGCGATTCCTGCAGACGACGCTGAAGAAGGCTTGGCAGCGGCACGCGATGACCGTGGTGATGGTCCTGTGTGGTGTGTCGATCTTGGGGTCACATTCCCGCGGTGCACTGCTCGCGATCTCGGCCATGCTGGCGGTCCTTTGGTGGCGGGGACGGAACAAATTCAGCGCGGGCTTCCTGATCGTGATCTTCGGCTTCGTGGCACTGTCGATGATGCCCGAGGAGTGGTGGGCCCGGATGGAGACCATCGGCACCCACGAGGATCAGTCCGCGCAGGGGCGGCTGAACGTATGGATGATGGCGATCAACATCGCGCGCGACAATCTATTCGGGGGCGGGTTCAGCATCTACAAGCAGTGGGTCTATAATCTTTATGCGCCCGATCCGACCTTCGTGGTTTCCGCTCACAGCATATATTTCCACATGCTCGGCGAGCACGGCTTCGTCGGCCTCGGCATCTACTTGTGCCTGTGGATTTCCACGTGGCGGGCAGCGGCTTGGCTGCGCAAGCAGGGTAAGATCCACCAGCCGGCGGCTTGGTGCTTCGAACTCGGCTCGATGATCCAGGTTTCGCTGGTCGGTTTTGCCGTCGGCGGGGCCTTCCTAAGTCTGGCCTATTTCGACTACACGTACGACCTCATGGCGCTGACCGTGGCGGCCTGTGCGTGGGTCAGGTCCCGCGGCTGGGAGACCGAACCGACGGCCGAACGGTCCCGCCTGTTCGGCATGTCGATCTTTCTTGGCGATCGCCTGCTGGATCGTTCGAAGTCAGCGCCGCAGGGCTTTTGACGCGTAGTTGCGCAGATCCGCCAACCAGGGGCCGGGATCCTCAGTATCCCAGAGATAGTAGCGCGTGCGCGGACGAAAGAAGTCGCTGACGAAGCGCCAGAGCTCCCGACCGGGCCGACGCACGAAAGCCGGATCGTGGATCTTTGCCGGCTGCAACAGGATGCGCGCGAGACGCTTCAATTCGGTGGCCACCATGCGGCAGCGAAGCCGATCGGCCGGCGCCGGCAACTGGGGTGTTCGTCCGCGACCCTGGACTTCGTAGGCAAAGCGGGCGAAACCGGCGCCGGCCTGCACCGCGAGCGGGAAGCTGCCCCAGAACCGCCCATTGATCTCCATCAGCACGGCACTTCCGCTGGCCTCGTCGAGGCGATACTCGACCATCGCGCAACCTTCCCAGCCGAGCGCCTGCAGCAGCGCGATCGATTGCTCCTGCAACTCGACGTGACGGCTCAGCGGTACTACGTCACACACGCTCGAGAAGCCACCTTCGGGCGGCCACTCCGCAACCCGCAGGTGCTGGAAGCGCCTCAGGGCACGGCCGTCGTGCATGTAGAAGAACTGCCCCAATCCGCGGCCAGGGCAATATTCCTGAATCATCGGCCATTGCCCAACCGCCTGGTAGCGCACACCGATGCGACGCAACTGATCCGCGTCGAGGGCGTACTCGATCTTGTGCAGGGCCAGCCCGTGCGCGCGCAATGCGGCGATGACCGCCACCGGGTCCGGCCACTTGACGATGACCGGGTACCGCAAGGACTCGCAGGCGACTTGCCATTCGTCGAGGGATTCCGCGCAGACCGAATGTGGCACCCGGATACCGATCTCACGTGCCGCGTCGAGCGTGCTCGCCTTGTCGAGCACCCGCCGAAATGCTTCGCTGGAGGGCACCAGCGGCCTGACCGGATGGAGCGCATCGCGGTTGGCGATCAACCAGGCAATGTCGGTTTCCGATACGGCCAGCAGCACGGCGTCGCCGTACGGACGACCGAGTTCACGGATTCGCCGAACCAGCGCATCGTCGCGGCCCGGTCCGACCACCACGCTGCGTGCCAGGTGGCGCGAGGCCCGGCCGATCGAACGTTCGCGGTTGGCGAGGCCGATCACTTCGACGCCGGCCCGACCCAGTTCGCGGACGACCCCGACCCCGATCTGGGTTTCGATGCCGAGCACGAAGCAAGGCGGCGCCTTCGCGTCCCGAATTGCCGGGGCTGTCATGCGTTCAGTGCCACAGGCGGCGCACTGCCTGGCCGGCGTAGCGACGGGTGGTTGCCAGTGCCCCGCAGCGTGGCAGCTCGAGCGTATCCGCCGCGGGCGTCAGCTCGGGGGGCGACACCAGGCCGGCCGTCGGCAACTGCTCGCGGTTGCGGCCGAGATGACGACACAGGGCCTCGAAGCGACCGGCGACGATCGGGTCCGGACGGCTCGAGCCGGCCCGGAGCATCTCGAAATTGTGGGACAGAATGGTGAAGCAGGGATGGTCTCGCGCCGCCGAATCTGCCATGGCCTGCTGCAGTTCCGCCGCACTACATGCACCGACCTGGGCATGGCGCAGGCGACCGAAGCCGTCCCGGAATGTCGTCATCGGCAGCAGGGTCAGGCCATCGTGCCGTCGCGGGTGGTAGAAATCGAAACCGGCTCGCAGATCCGACCCGGAGATCGGGTAGTTCATGTTCAGGCTGGCATCGAAGCGCAGGCCGCAGCGTTCGACCGCGGTCAGGGTGTCGGCATTGGCCGCGAAGCTGCCGGCGCGAAATGCGCTGATCGGCGCTGCACCGGCCTCGGTCAGCAATGCCATGCCGAGACGGATCAGTGCGATCTGCTCGTCGAGATCGTAGAAGCACAGGTGCTGGCGCTTGAACGGCTTGTCCGGAAACACGGCGGGGCGGATTTCGTCGGTCCATTCCGGATGCAGGTGCAGTTGCACCTCCTGACCCGCATCCTGGATCAACCCGACGATGGTCGCCAGATGCTCGACCCCGAAGCGGGCGGCGAACAGTGGCTCGACGAAGAACACCCCGCGCGCGCCATGGCGCGCCATGATCTCCAGGGTCTTGGGCAGGGCGTAGTCACCGGCTTCCGAGCGGCCGTACACATAGCGCTCGAACGAGGCCGGAAAGCGCGCGTCGAGGTCCGTCCAGCCATTGCACCAGACTTCGATGTCGAAGGTCAGGAATACGTTCATGGCTCGGCGCTCGGGCTGTTGGCCGCCTTCAGCTCCGTGGCCAAGCCTTGTACCGCGGCCTGGATCGTTGCGAAGCAGCTCCTGAAATACTCGATCGACAGGGTGTCCGGATCGTGGATGTGGTAGCGCATCGGCCGCGCCCAGTGGCCGAGCAGCGCGATTGCGTCAGCGGGTACGCCCCGGGCGAGCAGGCGGTGGGCATGCCTCAGCTCCATCACCAGCAGGAGATCGCCCGACGCGCGCTGAAAGTCCGAGATTGCCGTGGCCTGGTGCTCGTCGAGAGAGTAGCCCATCTCGCGGGCCACCTTCCGGGCGGCCGGCGTGGCTGGTGCGCCCGTCGTCGTTGCAAGGCCGATCGAAGTGGATGCGAGGCCGTCGCGCAGCGCGACCGCATGACCGAAGGCACTGCGATTGATGTTGCCGAGGCAGACGAACACCAGCCGCGAGACCGCCGGGGCGTCCAGCGCACGAAACCGGTGCGCGGGTCCGACAACCGCCTCGAACTGGCCCAGCAGGTATCGCACCAAGCCCCGGTGGGTGCCGTAGTTCGTGTCGACTAGGTTCCGAAGTCGGGCGATTCGCCCGCTCACAGGCCGAATCCCGGTGCGTGTCGCGCCAGCCAGATCTCGAGCGCCTGCATGATCCATACCATTTCACCGTAATAGCCGGGATGCTGCGGCATGTGTTCGTTCAGCAAATCCTCGACAAAGTCCTGGCGGACGATACCGCGTTGCGCAAGCGATGCCAGCGATGCGCGGGCCATCGACTTCAAGCCGTCATGCTTGACGGTCCACAAGCCAAAGGGAAGGCCGAAGCCGTGCTTCTTCTTGGCGAGGATCTCGTCCGGAAGAAAGCCGCGCAGCGCTTCCTTGAAGAACCATCGCAGCGTCAGACCCCTGAGCTTCCATGCCGGAGGCAATTGCAGCGAGAAGTCGAGCAACTCGTCCGACAGCAAGGGAAAGCCGACGTCCAGCCCGGCCAGCGAGGTGGTGCCGATGACCTTGGGCAGATCGTTGTCGGCCAGCGTGAACTTCAGGTCGAATGCGAGCATCCGGTTCAGCAGGTCGTGGCCGTCCGAACTCGCCCATTCCTCACGCTGCTGCCGCATCGGGGCATCCGCCGATATCCTGCCAAGCAGCGCCGGACCCAGCACACGCTCGGGCTGCAGCCGGGTCAGCAGGTTGTACATGCTCAGCCGGTCGGGCATCGGCACTTTGGCTTGACGGACGTAGCTCGCGCCCTTGCGCAGCAGCGGCAGGCGGTCGATACCGGGGGCGGACAGCGCCGGTTCGACAAGGTGACGCCTGAGCCCGTCGGGCATACGGTCGTAGGCGCTGAAGATGCGCTGCTTGGCATATCGGGCGTTGCCGCCGAACAGTTCGTCGCCGCCGTCTCCGGCCAGCAGTCGCGTGACGCCATCGGCGACGGCATTGCGCGCGCAGAGCCAGGCCGGTACTGCCGAAGAGTTGCCGAAAGGCTGATCGTAGTGGCTGGCGACGGCCGGGATTCCTTCGAGCAGATCTTCGGGCCGCACATAGTATTCGTGATGGTCGGTGCCGAAACGACTGGCGGCAATCCGGGCGAACGCCATCTCGTCGTAGCCGGCGGCGTCGAAGCCGATCGAGTATGTCGGGGCCGCCCTGTTCAGGACCCTGCACAACATGCCCGAAACCGTAGAGCTGTCCGTGCCTCCGGAGAGAAAGGCGCCGGTGCTTTCGGCGCGAGCCTCGCTGGCCACCGAGCGCTCGACGATTTCGAGGAAGTGCCGCTTCGCCGAGCCCAGGTCGAGCGCCGGGTCCGGGTCGAACTCCGCCCGCCAGTAGCGCCGCAGCTCTGCTTGCCCGTCGCGCCATTGCAGGCTGTGGCCCGGCTGCAGCCGCTGTACGTCACTGAAGATCGTGGCCGGCGACGGAATCACGTGGAAATAGAGGTAGTCATAGATCGACTGCAGGTCGATCCGGCGATCGCGCACCGGCACTTCGTCGGCCCGTGCCGCAAAGGCCAACTGGCCGTCCTTCAGGCTGTAGCACAAAGGGAAGGTCGCAAAGCGGTCCACGGCTAGTGTGGCCATGTTTCGACCGGCGTCGACGAAGACCACCGAAAAGCGGCCGCCGACCTTCGCCGCATGAACTTGGCCGGCCTCGGCGATATAGCGGATCCATGCGATCGCGATGCCCTCGTTCCGGGCGATCTCCTGCAACGCGGTGTCGCGAAAATCCGGCTCTCCAACCGCGAGGCAGAACTGGCTGTCGCTGTGCGCGAAACTTACGGCTGGTCCGACAAACAGGCTCAGGGGCCCCTCGCCGTGACGCGTGCCTGCAGCCGACGAGGGGTCGGCAATGCCCAGGTCGATGGGTGCGGCCACGCCGCGGGCCGGCATCAACGTTCCAACGAACTTCATCATGGATAAACCGAATCCTTTGGGCGAACGGGGGCGAGATCTGAATGAGCGGGGCAAATGATAGCCGATCCACCCGATTGTCTAGAGTGAGCCGTTGCGCACATGCGGGCATCTTCCGCACTCTCGCCTCGATCGCCGCTTGCGCGGCCGTGCCTCGCATTGAAGCTGTCCCCATTCGGTGGACGCCAAGAAGTGCGCTGTGGC
>JAGRFZ010000144.1 GCA_020445785.1 Rhodocyclaceae bacterium | reverse complement strand
GAACCCGCCCGGTCGGGTGCGGACGGTAACGGCGAGGGACGCTGACGCATCCCTGCCGGATGACAAACGGCGGCATCAGGTGGCGACCTGCTCTGCAGCCAAGGCCAAAGGCCACAGACGAAAAGGAGAAGTACCCGATGAATCTGATTCAGCAACTCGAACAGGAAGAGATCGCCCGCCTCTCGGAAGGCAAGACGATTCCCGAATTCGGTCCCGGCGACACCGTGGTGGTGAGCGTCAAGGTGGTCGAGGGCAGCCGCGAGCGCCTGCAGGCCTATGAAGGCGTCGTCATCGCCAAGCGCAATCGCGGTCTGAATTCGTCGTTCATCGTGCGCAAGATCTCTTCCGGCGAGGGCGTCGAGCGGACCTTCCAGACCTACTCGCCGCTGGTCGCCAGCATCGACGTCAAGCGCCGCGGTGACGTACGCCGCGCCAAGCTCTACTACCTGCGCCAGCGTTCCGGCAAGTCGGCGCGGATCAAGGAAAAGCTCGACTACAAGGCAGCCGCCGCGAAGAAAGCCGCCCTTCAGGCCCAGCAGCAGGCCGCCGCCCCGGCGCCGGCAGCGCAGGAGAATCCGGAGGGCTGAAACCGGCCACGCCAGGTTGCAGGAAATGGGCGCCCTCGGCGCCCATTTTCGTTGACCATGGCCACGGACGCCGGACGCGCCGGAGCGATCGCCACGTGGCCGCGCCGTGACCCGACAGGGCCCACCCGGCTCAACGCCGTTCGAACCACCACAGCATCGTGCCGGCCGCACACAGGAACAGCAGGCTCGGCGTCAGTGCCGCCACCACGGGCGGCCAGGCATTGATGACGCCCAGGTTGGAGAACAAGCCGTTCAACAGGTGGAAGGTCACGCCCAGCATGACCCCGAGGAACACCTTGAGGCTGACCCCCCCCATGCGGTCGTGGGTGTAGGCGAAGGGCAGCGCCAACGCCATCATCACGAGCGCCGCCAGCGGATAGGCAAGCTTCTTCCACAGGGCGATCTCGTAGCGCTCGGACTTCTGGCCGTTGTCCCGCAAGTGGGCAACGTACTTATACAGGGTCCGCACCGACATGCGCTCCGGCACCACCATCAGCACGCTCAGCACCTCCGGTGTGAGCTCGGATTGCCAGAAGATCTCGTCGAGCCGCTCGACGTCGGTGGCGTCGCCGAGGAAGCGCGTGCGCGAGACCTCCGACAGCCGCCAGCCGCGGCTGCCGGTGAACACGCCGTGACGCGCGTCGGCAATCGCCACCAAAGCATGCCCGTCGTCGAATTCGTAGATGCGTACGTGCTCGAGCGTGCGGTCGGGCTTGAGCACGCCGACGTTGATGAAGCGCTTGCCGTCCCGAACCCAAAGCCCGCTCGAAAGATCCTGGGAGATCGTCGAGTTGCGGACCGTGAGACGCCACTGCTGGGCTGCCCGCTCGGCCGGTGGCGCGATGAATTCGCCGAAAACGAAGGTCAGCAGCACGAACACCGAGCCGATGCCGCCGAGCAGCGCCAACGCGCGGGCGGTCGACAGGCCGGAGGCACGCATCACCGTGATCTCGGAATTGCGTGCGAGGTTGGTGAGGGCATAGAGCGAACCGATCAGCACGGCGATCGGCAGCAGTTCGTAGACGCGTCCCGGCAGGATCAGCAGCACGTAGATCATCGCGTGGTGCAGTTGGTAGCCGTCCCGCCCGACGTTGTCGAGTTCGTTGAGCAGATCGAAAAACGCGAACAGGCCGAGAAAGGCCAGCAACACGCCGAAGGTCGAGACGTAGATCTGGCGGGCGAGGTAGCGGTTGAGCACCTTCATGCGCCACGGCTCCGCCACAGGCGCAACACCGAAAGGCGTCGCCCGAACAGCAACAACAGCAACAGCACCATCAGCGCATGGGGCACCCACAGTCCGGTGGCGAAACCGATCTTGCCCTGGGTGATCCACGCCTGGCAGATCGACAAGGTGTTGGTGTAGATCAAATAGACCAGGATCGCGGCGATCAGGTTGTTGCTGCGGCCGGCACGTGGATTGACGAAGCTCATCGGAATGGCCAGCAGGGACAGCAGCAGTGCCGCCACCGGCGTCCCGATGCGTGCCGCGAGTTCGCCTCGATAGGCGGGCAGCGGCGCCGACAGCAACTGCGCCACGCTGAGCATGCGCGGCTTCTGGGGCAGCTCGCCGGCCTCGGGGCTGCGAATCCGCACCGCGTAGCGCTCGAATTCCATGACCCGGTAGTCGGGCGTGCCCGGTACGCCTTCGTAGCGGCGCCCGTTCTCGAGCACGACATAGCGGGCACCTTGTTCGTCGCTTTCGAGATAACCCTCCGACGACACCATCACCCCCAGCCGGCCGTGCTGCATGGTACTGACGAAGACGTTCTTGACGCGGCCGTCCTCGCCGGCGCCGGTCTCGACGAAGAATACGCGCTGTCCACCGGCCGACTCGCGAAACACGCCGGGCGCGACCCGCGCGGCATCGTCGCGGTTGTTCGAGCGCTCACGGAATTCGACGGTCTTCAACTGGGCCCACGGCGCCACCACCAGCGTCGTGCCCGCGATCACCACCACCAACGGCAGCGCAAAGCGGAGCACCGGGCGTACCCAGGCGGTCAGCGGCAGGCCCGAAGCGAACCACACCACCATCTCGGAATCGCGGTAGCTGCGCGAGAGCGTGGACAGGATCGCGATGAACAGGGTGAGGGTCAGCACGATCGGCAGTTGCGCGATCGACCCGAAGCCGATCATTGCCAGCACCACATCGGATGCCAGGCGGCCGCCGGCGGCCTGGCCCAGCAGGCGGATCAGCACCGTCGAGATCAGGATCGCGAACAGGGCCACGAAGACCGCTGCCGCGGTATGGGCGAATTCGCGCCGGGCAGCACGCAGAAAGATCATCGTGCAGGACGTGGAAGTGGCTGGGGAACGGCGGTTTTTGACGCCATCGGATCATCCGCCCATAATCGCCGGAGCCAGGGACTGTCGCCATGACGACGGGGACGCGCGACGGTGAAGGCGGCCCTTGAATGGCGCATTTTTTCTAGGAGCAGCGAGTGGAATTTACCATAAAGAGTGGCGCCCCCGAGAAGCAGAAGACCCCATGTCTGGCCATCGGCGTGTTCGCCGGAAAGCGCCGAGGCGATCTCTTCGACGCGCTCGACCGGGCCTGCGACGGCGCCCTCGCCCGGCTGCTCGCCGACGGCGAACTGGACGACAAGGCCGGCGCCAGCCTGCTGCTCCATGCGCCCGCCGGGCTGGCCTGCCAACGCCTGCTGCTGGTCAGCCTCGGCGAGCCGGAAGCCCTCGCCGACAAGCCGTGGCGCGACGCGGTGGCCACGGTCGCCCGCTATGCCGCCGGCACTTCCCTCAAGGAAGTGGTGTTCGCGCTCGCCCAGGTCGAGGTACCCAACCGGGATCTCGGCTGGCGACTCGAACAGGCCGGCCGCCTGCTGGCCGACGCCGGCTACCGCTTCACGCTGCACAAGGGCAAGGCCGACAAGCCCGAGAAAGGGGCATCGGACATCCGCGTGCTGCTCGCCGGCCGTGCCTCCGATGCCGACAAGCAGGCTCTGGCCCGCGGCCAGGCGATCGCGGAAGGCATGGCGCTGACGCGCGACCTCGGCAATCTGGCCGGCAACATCTGCACGCCGAGCTATCTCGCCCAGCAGGCAAAGAAGCTCGGCAAGGAAATGAAGCTCAAGGTCGAGGTGCTCGAGCGCGCCGCGATGGAAAAGCTCGGCATGGGCTCCTTGCTGTCGGTCGCCAAGGGCTCGGCCGAAGCGCCGAAGCTGATCGTCATGCACTACAAGGGCGGCAAGGCGAAGGACAAGCCGGTGGTGCTGGTCGGCAAGGGCATCACCTTCGACACCGGCGGCATCTCGCTGAAGCCCGGCGCCGAGATGGACGAGATGAAGTTCGACATGTGCGGCGCCGCATCGGTGTTCGGCGCGGTCAAGGCGGTCGCCCGCATGGGCCTGCCGATCAACCTGATCGGCGTCGTGCCGGCGGCCGAGAACATGCCGGGCGGGCGCGCCAGCAAGCCCGGCGACGTGGTCGAGTCGATGTCGGGCCAGACCATCGAGATCCTCAACACCGATGCCGAGGGTCGGCTGATCCTGTGCGACGCGCTGACCTACGTCGAGCGTTACGAGCCCGCCTGCGTGGTCGACATCGCCACCCTGACCGGCGCCTGCATCATCGCCCTGGGCAAGATTCCGAGCGGCCTCCTGGCCAACGACGATGCGCTCGCCGGCGAACTGCTGGCGGCTGGGCAGACGAGCGGCGACCGCGCCTGGCAACTGCCCCTGTGGGACGAATACCAAGACTTGCTGAAGAGCAATTTCGCCGACATGGCCAATATCGGCGGGCGCTATGGTGGCGCGATCACCGCCGCCGCCTTCCTTTCGCGCTTCACCAAGAAGTATCCCTGGGCGCACCTCGACATCGCCGGCACCGCGTGGCTGTCGGGCGAGGCCAAGGGCGCCACCGGGCGCCCGGTACCGTTGCTCAGCGCGTTCCTGATCGGCCGCGCCGACCCCGACTGAGGACGAAGTGGGCACCGAGATCCACTTCTACCACAACACCCCGGACCGGCTCGCGGCGGCCTGCCGCATCGCCAGCCGGGCGGTCGCCGCCGGCCGGCGGCTGGCGGTGCGCATTCCCGACGAGCCGATGCGGCGCCGCTTCGATCAATTGCTGTGGACCGCCGAACCCAGGAGCTTCGTACCCCACGTCGCCGCCGAGTCACCCCTGGCCGGCCAGACGCCGGTGGTGTTCGGCGGCGCCGACGAGCCGTGGCCCCATCAGGATGTTCTGCTCAACCTCGGCAACGACGAACCGGGCGGTTTCGAGGCCTTCGCGATGCTGATGGAAGTGGTCGGCACCGACGAGCCGTCGCGGCTCGCGGCCCGCGAGCGCTGGCGGGCCTACAAGGCACGAGGCATGACGCCGGTGCCCCACGATCTCGCCCAGCGGGGTGGCGCGGCATGAGCGCCGGCGCACGGTCGCCCGACGAAGGCGCTCTTCCGCCCTCGGGACAGATATCGCACAGCGATCGGAGGGGTGTCCAGTGAGTCGCACGGATGCGCCGCGGCCCGACGGCCTCGAGCACGCCGACGAACTGCTGGAGAAGGCCGAAGCCCTGATGCGGCGCCACAAGGGCGGCGCCGACGCCGATGCCTTCGACGATCTGCCGGTACTGACCGACATCGTCGAAGCGGAAGCGGACGAAGCGGAAGCGGTCGAGGACGAACGCGAGGACGAGGCATCGAGCGAAATGCAGACGGTCGAGCGCCTGATCGCGCTCGACGCCCGACTGGCGCGGGCCATCGAAGACTGGATGGAAATCGAATTGCCGCAGATCATCGCGCGGGAGTTCGATGCCGTCGGCGAGCGCATCCGCGAACAGGCGCTCGCCCATCTGCGGGCGACCCTGCTGCCCCAGCTCTCGCAGGACATCTCCGCCCTGCTCGACCCCGAGGCCGACGAAGACCACGACGGTGGCTGAACGATGACACGCGCGGACCCAGCCCGCGCTCGCCCGGAGCGCGTCAGCCGCGCCGACACCGGCTGATGTTCCGTCTCGACGAGGTCGTGCCGTGGGGACGGTCGTTCGACGAATACCGTCGCATGTTCGCCCTCGACGAACGGGGTCGCGAGCTGCGCATCCTCGGTTGCGGCGACGGCCCGGCCGCGTTCAATGCCGAAGCCACCCGCCGCGGATGGCAGGTGATTTCCTGCGACCCGATCTACCGCTTCGATGGCGACGCTTTGCGCGCGCGCATCATTGCCACCCGGGACGAAGTGCTGCGCCAGACTCGCGACAACGCCGGACAGTTCGTGTGGCACACGATCCGCTCGATCGAAGAGCTGGCCCGCGTCCGCCAGGCGGCGATGGACGCCTTCCTGGCCGACTACGGCGAAGGCCGGGCCGCAGGCCGCTACCGCGAAGCGGCACTGCCGCGGCTGCCGTTCGCCGACGGCAGCTTCGACCTGGCGCTGTGCTCCCACCTGCTCTTCCTGTATTCCGGGCAACTCGACCTGGCCTTCCATCTGGCCGCGGTGCGCGAACTGTACCGTGTCGCCGGCGAACTGCGAATCTTTCCGCTGCTCGACCTCGACGGCCGGCCGTCACCGTGGCTGCAGCCGCTGTCCGACGCGCTTGCCGGCGACGGCTTCGCCGTGTCGATCGAGACCGTGCCCTATGAATTCCAGCGCGGCGCAAACCGGATGATGCGCATCCTGCCCGGCACCGCCGCAGGCCGCCGGCGCGACACAAGCCCGCGAGGCGGCCGGACCAGTTCGTTATAATCGTCGTTTCGCCTGCAACCCCAAGACACAAGAGCCCCTGCTTCATGGAACTGGCCAAGAGCTTCGAGCCGGCTGCGATCGAATCGCGCTGGTACCCCGAATGGGAATCGCGCGGCTA
>JAGRFZ010000028.1:1523-81545 GCA_020445785.1 Rhodocyclaceae bacterium | reverse complement strand
AACATCTTGCCCGGCTGCAGGCGCCATTTCTTGACGATGCGGCTCTCCGGGATCGGCAGCACGCCGGATTCGGATGCCATCACCACCATGTCGTCGTCGGTCACCAGGTAACGGGCCGGCCGCAGGCCGTTGCGGTCCAGCGTGGCACCGATCTGTCGCCCATCGGTGAATGCCACCGCAGCCGGTCCGTCCCAGGGCTCCATCATCGCCGCGTGGTACTCGTAGAACGCGCGCCGACGCTCGTCCATCAGGGTATGGGACTCCCAAGCCTCGGGAATCATCATCATTACCGCGTGGGCCATCGAATAGCCGCTCATGACCAGCAGCTCGAGGGCGTTGTCGAAGGCCGCCGAGTCGGACTGGCCCGGATAGATGACGGGCCAGATCTTGTCGAGGTCGGCGCCCAGCAGCGGCGAGGCGACCCCGTTCTCGCGGGCTCGCATCCAATTGTAGTTGCCGCGCAGGGTATTGATCTCGCCGTTGTGGGCGATCATCCGGAAGGGGTGCGACAGGCTCCACTTGGGGAAGGTGTTGGTCGAAAAGCGCTGGTGCACCAGCGCCAGCGCCGAGGTCGCGCGCGCGTCCACCAGATCCTCGAAGTACTCACCGACCTGGGTCGCCAGCAGCAGCCCTTTGTAGTTCACGGTGCGCGCCGACATGGAGACCATGTAGAACTCCTTGGCGTGCTCGAGTTCCAGCGCCATGATGGCGTTGGCGGCGCGGCGGCGGATGACGTAGAGCTTGCGCTCGAGGGCGTCGGTCACCATGACGTCGCGGCCACGGCCGATGAACACCTGGCGGATCACCGGCTCCTTGGCCTTGACCGCCGGCGACATCGGCATCTCGGCGCTGACCGGCACGTCGCGCCAACCCAGCAGGACCTGCCCTTCGGCCCGAATCGCGCGCTCGATCTCCGCTTCGCAGGCGAGCCGGGAGGCGATCTCCTTCGGCATGAAGACCATGCCGACGCCGTATTCCCCGGCTGCCGGCAGTTCGACGCCTCTGGCTGCCATGTCTTCGCGGTAGAGCGCGTCCGGGACCTGGATCAGGATGCCCGCGCCGTCGCCCTGCAGCGGATCCGCGCCGACCGCGCCACGATGGTCGAGATTCTTCAGTATCTCGAGCCCCTGGCTGATGATTTCATGACTCTTGCGGCCCTTGACGTGCGCGACGAAACCAACGCCGCAGGCATCATGTTCGTTCTTCGGGTCGTACAGACCCTGCTTTTGGGGGAAATCCATCCTGTCTTTCCTCGACTACTTGCGCGCCGTTGCATGAAGCCTGATTCGGCGCGGCGGGCAGCACGGTTTCGTGCAGACGTCAAAAAAAGCCGGAGGCGCGAAAAGCTCACCGGCTTGCCGGGCTCGCCTGGCGGAGCCCTCCGATCTCTACTGGCGGAAGCCCGAATTTACCGCAGCGAAGCGACAGGTTTCAAGGCTTTTTTGCGGCGCGGCATCGGAGCTCGGCGCTCCCGCACCGGCGGATCGCGCCGTTCAGTGAATCTCTCCGACCGCAAACAGTCGCCGATGCTCGCGGATCGCGTAGCGGTCGGTCATGCCGGCAATGTAGTCGGCAATCGCTCTTGGCGCGTCTTCCCGCGCCTTCTCCTGATACTGGGGTGGCAACAGCCGCGGATCGGACTGAAACGCGGCAAACAGGTCGCGGATGATCCGACGGGCCTTTTCGGTCATGCGCAGCACCTGGTAGTGCCGGTAGAGGTTTTCCCGCAGAAAGCCCTTGAGCGCCTGCAGCGGCTCGCGCAGCCCCTCGCCGTGGCCGACCAGCGCCGGCGCCTCGGCGACCTGCTGCAGCGTTTCGATGCGCTGCTCGCGAATGTTGGCCGACGTCGTCTCGATCAGGTCGAGCGCCATGCGGTTGATCATGCGACGCACGGTCTCGTGGATCAACCGTCTCCCCGCCAGCGATGGATGCCGCTCGCACACGCGCGTGCGTTCGCGCGCGAAGAGTTCCACCTCGTCGAGTTGCTCGAGGGTGATCAGACCGGATCGTAGGCCATCGTCCACGTCGTGGTTGTTGTAGGCGATCTCGTCGCAGAAATTGGCGAGTTGTCCCTCGAGAGAAGGGCGGCGCTTGTCGATGAACCGATGCCCCAGCTCGCCGAGCATGCGCGCGTGGACCGGCGAGCAGTGCTTGAGGATGCCTTCCCGGGTCTCGTACATCAGATTGAGTCCGTCGAATTCGGCATAGTGCTCCTCGAGCAGATCGACCGTGCGCAAGGACTGCAGATTATGTTCGAAGCCGCCGAAGGGTTTCATGCACTCGTTGAGCGCCTCCTGCCCGGCGTGGCCGAACGGCGTGTGGCCCAAATCGTGGGCCAGCGCCACGGCTTCGGCCAGATCCTCGTTGAGTCGGAGGGCGCGCGCAATGCTGCGGGTGATCTGGGCGACCTCGATGCTGTGGGTCAGTCGCGTGCGGAAGAGATCGCCCTCATGATTGACGAACACCTGGGTCTTGTACTCGAGCCGGCGAAACGCGGTGGAATGGACGATCCGGTCGCGATCTCGCTGGAACTCGCCGCGACCGGCGGGCGGATCCTCGGCGACTCGGCGGCCCCGCGAGTTGTGCTCGCTCACTGCGTACGGCGCGCGCCCGCCCTCATCCATCGAGGCGCTCCCGGATCGCGGCCTCGATCGATTCGCGGGGCGAATCGCCGTCGATGACGGCGCTGCCGATGCCTTCGAGCAGCACCAGTCGCAGCCGACCCGCCTCGACCTTCTTGTCGTGGGCCATCAGTTGGAGATAGCGGTCCACCGGCAGCTCCGGCCCACGCACCGGCAGTCCGGCAGCCCGGTGGATGGCCTCGATGCGCGCGACGTCGGCGGCATCCAACCAGCCCCGCATCCGCGACAGCTCCGCCGCCATCATTGCACCAGCCGCCACCGCCTCGCCGTGCAGCCACTCCCCGTAGCCCATGCCGGCCTCGATCGCGTGGCCGAAGGTATGGCCCAGGTTGAGGATCGCACGCACGCCCTGCTCGGTCTCGTCGGCAGCCACGATCTCCGCCTTGTTGGCGCACGAGCGCTCGATCGCATATGCGAGTGCCTCGCCGTCGCGGGCCACCAGCCGGCCCATGTTGGCCTCGAGCCAGTCGAAGAAGGCGGCGTCGCGGATGAGTCCGTACTTGATCACCTCCGCCAGGCCTGCCGCCAGTTCCCGTGCCGGCAGGGTCGACAGTGTCTCGATGTCGGCCAGCACCAGCCGTGGCTGGTGAAAGGCGCCGATCATGTTCTTGCCGAGCGGATGGTTGATCGCGGTCTTGCCGCCGACCGAGGAATCGACCTGGGCCAGCAGCGTGGTCGGCACCTGGATGAAGGGCACCCCGCGCTGGAAGGTCGCCGCGGCGAAGCCGACCATGTCGCCGATGACGCCGCCACCGAGGGCGATCAAGGTGGTCGAACGTTCGCAACGGGCGGCCATCAACTCGTCGAATATCCGATTCAGCGTCGGCCAGTCCTTGTAGGACTCACCGTCCGGCAGGACGATCTCGCCGACCTCCACGCCGGCCGCACGCAGCACGCCGGCCAAGCCACCGAGGTAGAGCGGAGCGACGGTCTCGTTGCTGATGATCACGACCCGCGGCGTCTTCAGCAGGGGCAGGATCAGTCCGGCCTCTTGGCGCAGGCCTGCGCCGATAAGGATGGGATAGCTGCGCTCGCCGAGCGCGACGTTCAGCGTTCGCATGTCTTCTCCAATTGACGCTCGATGCTGCGGGCCATCGCCGCCGGCGATCCGCGGCGCCCCTGGACCACCAGATGGGCAACCTCGCGATACAGCGGCTCGCGCTGCCGGTACAGTTCGCGGATCCGGCCGCAGGGGTCGGCCACCTGCAGCAGCGGTCGGTTGCGGTCGTGACGGGTGCGCTCGAACAACACGTCGGGGGCCACGTCGAGGTAGATCACGAAGCCGCGACCCTTCAGCATCCTGCGGTTTTCCTCGGCGAGGACGATGCCGCCGCCGGTAGCCACCACCAGATCCGGCTGTCGGCTGAGTTCGTCGAGTTCCTGGCTCTCCCGCCGCCGGAAGCCCTCCTCGCCTTCGATCTCGAAGATCACCGGAATGCGGACCCCGGTCCGCGCCTCGATTTCGTGGTCGCAATCCACGAAGCGCCGTCCGAGGCGCTTCGCCAACTCGCGACCGACCGTGGTCTTGCCGGCCCCCATCATGCCGACCAGGAAGATGTTCGCAGTGCCCATGCCCGAAAGAAGAAACGCCCCTTCGCAGGATATACGAAGGGGCGTCGATTTTCCGGGAAACGCTCAGCCGAGCCAGCGCAGGTCGGATCGGGTCACGAGGGGTCCGTACAACTGTCGGAGGTACCGTACGGCGAGACCTCGAACGACGGCGCCACCAGTTCGTCGGCGACTTCCTCGGCCAACGCGGGCAGGTAGAACTCGCTGCTGGCGACGCTGTTGTTGCCGGCAACCACGGCCGTGGCGATCACTCGGATCCTTGCCCACGAGGCGAAGTTGCGCGGGTAATCGACCCAGAATTCGGTGGCGCCGGCCTCGTCGGTGACCACGGTGACGGTCGAACCGTCGGAAGCCCCCTCCGGCGGCCGGATAACCGCAGAACCGTTCGGTTCGAAGACCCCATCGCCATCCACATCGCCGATCTCGGCGTCGTCGACGATGCCGTTGTTGTTCGGCTCTTCGGGACCGCAGGTCGCCGAGACCGCCTGCTGCCAGGGCGGCTCCCCGCCATCGACCAGGACGTAGCGCCCCTTCCGGTACGCGGTGAAGTTGATCGAAACGGTGACCGCCTGATTCTGCACCGGGTTGCCGGCCGTATCGCCCACCAGGGCGACGAAGCGCTTACGGTAGCTGACCGGCTCGATCAGATTGATCAGGTTGTCGGTACCGATCACGATATTGACCGCATTCCCTGCCACGGTCAGCGACGTCTGTCCGGACACTGCGGTGCCCGCGACCGAAGCCGTCAGAATGACGGAGTCCTTGCCGCTGATCGTCGGGTCGGCGTTGAACACGGTCAGCGCCCGCCCGGCCTCGTCGGTGATGGCCTGCGCCGGAGAGGGCGAGCCACCGCCATTGGGCGCGGAGAAGGTCACGGTCTTGCCCGCCACCGGGTTGCCTTCGGCGTCCTTGACCAGCGCCGTCAGATTGCTCGAACCGCTCGGTGCCACCGTCGTCGGCGAGCCCTGCAGCGACACCGAAGCCGGCGTCACCGCGATGAAACTCACGGATGTGGTCGTCGAGGCGCTCGTGCCGCCGTCACTCGCCGTCGCCAGCAGGCTCGCGTCGCCCGCGCTCGGCGCCTTGACATAGGCCGATGCGGTACCGCCCACCAGCGGAACGACCAGCGACGAGGAAGTCCCGATGCTGCAGGCGCTGTCTTCGTGCACCGTTCCGCGCGGATTGGTCAGGGTGACCTCGGTGGCACCGAAGCCGGAAAGGCTGAGCACCACCAGTTGGCAGCCCCCGGCACTCGTCACCGGAATCGTGCTGCCCGACGACGGTGTCTCGAAGCGGAAATTGACCGACGAGATCGACACCGACTGCGAGGAGCTGGCCCCCAATGAAGTCGCCGTAATGACGTCCGGCTGACCACCACCGGCCGTCGGCACGAAGGAAAACGTCGCCTGGCCCTGGGCATTGGTGGTCACCGAGGCGGGCACCGGGTTTCCGAGTTGGGAAGCGAGCGTGATCGCCCGGTTGGCAATCACGGTTCCCGCGGCGTCCGCCAGCGACACCACCATATTCACCGGCTGGCCGATGACGCCGGCCAGATCGCCACCGAAGGACAGTGTCGTACCCGAAATGACGATTTCGGCGGAGGCATCGAGCGAACCGTGGAACGCCTGGATCCGTGCCGGCCGGTTGGCCTTGTTGTCGTCGGTATTGAACTCGACGACGGCAACCCCCTGGGCATCGGTGATCGCAGACGGCGCGGACAGCGTACCGCTGTCCGCACTGAATCGAACCTCCTGCTCGGGGACCGCGGCGTTGTTCGCATCCTTGACGGTGGCGCGCACGGTCACCCGATCCGCACCGTCCGTCGCGAGCGTCGGCGAACTGACGATCAGCGTCATCGAACTGCCGGTGGCGGTCGGCGCGCCGTCGTCCACCGGACAGCCGATGCAGGTATCCCCGCCGCCCCCGCCGCCGCAGGCCACGAGGCCGGTTGCGAGCAAGGTTACCGCCAGGCGCGAAAAAATTGCTTTGAACATGAATGCTCCCGATTGCCAGTCGTCGTGCTCAGCGCGAGACCAGATGATCCTCGACGATCTTCGGCGTGATGAAAACGATGAGTTCGGTCTTGTTGTCCCGCTTGGTATTTTGCTTGAACAGGTGACCAAGCACCGGAATGTCGCCCAAGAGGGGCACCTTGTTGGTGGCGAAGGCCGTATCCTGAACGTAGATACCACCGATCACGACGGTGCCACCGTTCTCGACCAACACCTCGGTCTTGACGTGCTTGGTGTCGATCGCCGGGCCGGAGACGGTGTCTTCGCCGCGCGAATCCTTGTTCACTTCCAGGCTCAGCATCACGCGACCGTCCGGGGTGATCTGCGGCTTGACCCGCAGCGCCAGGTTGGCCTTGCGGAACGACACGCTGGTGGCGCCGGAACTGGTGGCCTGCTGGTAGGGGATCTCGACCCCCTGCTCGATCACCGCCTCGATCTGGTCGGCCGTCATGACCTTCGGGCGCGACACGATCTTGCCGCGGCCGTCGGCCTCGAGCGCCGAGATCTCCAGGTCGAGAAAACGCGTGGCCCGCGAATTCCACAACACCAGCGACAACAGGCCCGGCTGGGTCCCGCTGTCCGGCGACGCCGCGAGATTGATGGCACGGGTGTCCTGGTAGATCGGCTGGTCCTCCAGCAGACCACCGAAGAAGGCGCTTTGCTCGAGCCCACCGCCCACGGAATAGCGCGGTGCGCCGTTGTCGGCGGTCTTCGGCGCGAACAGGCCGAAACCCAGGCGCGCGCCGAGATCGCGCGAGAAGGTGTCGCTGGCCTCGACGATGCGGGCCTCGATCAGTACCTGGCGCGAGGGCAGGTCGATTTCGGCAATCAGGCCGCGAAGCTCGTCGAGCTTGCTCGGCACGTCCTGCACGAAGATCTTGTTGCTGCGCTCGTCCACCACCACGCTGCCGCGCTTGGAGAGAATGCTCTGCTCGCCCGACGACAGGAAATTGGCGATGGCGCGGGCCTGGTGGTAGTTGATGCGGAAGGTTTCGGTCACCAGCGGCTCGAGTTCGCCGATCTGGGCCTTGGCCTCGAGTTCCAGCTTTTCGCGGGCGGCGAGTTCGTCGCGCGGCGCGATCCAGATCACGTTGCCGTTCTTGCGCTTGTCGAGGCCTCGGGCCTGCAGAATGATGTCCAGGGCCTGATCCCAGGGCACATCCTTGAGCCGCAGCGTCAGGCGCCCATCGACCGAATCGCTGGTGATGATGTTGAAGTTGGTGAAGTCCGCGATCACCTGCAGCACCGAACGAACGTCGATGTTCTGAAAGTTCAACGACAGCTTTTCGCCGTGGTAGCCGGGCCCCTGGCCCTGAACCAGCTTGCGCGGATCTTCGACGACCTTCTTGACCTCCAGCACGAACTGGTTGTCGCTCTGGTAGGCGTTGTGCTCCCACAACCCCTGCGGGCTGATCGTCATGCGCACGGTATCGCCCTGTTCTTGGGTCGAAATCTCGGTCACCGGCGTGCCGAAGTCGGCCACGTCCAGGCGACGGCGCAGCGGCTCCGGCAAGGTCGTCTTGAGGAAATCGACGACCAGGTTGGAGCCCATGCGACGGATGTCGATGGCCGTCTCCGGCGTTGCCAGCTCGACCACGATGCGGCCCTCGCCATCGATGCCGCGACGAAATGCGATGTCGCGGATCGCCCGGTCCGTGGCCACCGCCCGGCCGTCGGCAGGGGCAGCGAAGGACGAGTAGACATCCGGTTCGGCGGTACCGACATCGGCGCTGGCTCGGGCCAGCGTGATGAAGACGAAGCGTCCGTCGGTACGCGTATCGTAGGGAACCGCCCGATCCAGATTCAACACCAGGCGCGTGCGATCGCCGACCTGGACGATGTTCGCGCTGCGCAGATCACCCGCTTCGAAGCGCTGCACCGAGGCGCCGAGGCCGTTGCTGGTGCTGTGAAAATCGAATGCGATTCTGGGTGGCGTCATCACGCTGAAGCTCGGAGGCGGCGCGCTGACCGGTTCGGCCATGGTCAGGCGCAAGATCACCTGGCCGCCCTGGTTATTGACGTCGATCGCCTCGATGCGATTGCCCTGGACCACCGCCGCATCCGCCGCGTGGGCCGGAACGGCGGCGAAATTCACCGCGCCGACGCTGACCGCCAAACCCGTGGCCAGTGCCAGCAGGGACTTGCGCAAGCTCTTGTTCATCACTTCGGTGCCTCCTCGGCCAGCGGATCCTTCAATTCCATGGTCGTCACCCGCTCTCCCCATTCGCCGTTCAGATCCTCGACGAGTTCCTTCAGTGTCAGTTCGGTGTCATTGATCTCGGCCACCAGGCCGAAATCCTGACCCATGTAATTGCCCTTGCGGATCTGATAGAGCGTTCCGTCGCCCTGCTCCTTCTTGGCGCTCTTGGTCGGCGCCTGGAACATGATCAACGCGATCTTTTCGGCGTTCATCTCCAGCGTGCCGACGAAGGCCAGCGTTTCCAGCGCGTACGCCTCCAGCGGTTCGCGTCGACGCGTCAGGTCCGGCCGGAACTCGCTCGGCATGTCCAGATCGATCGCCGTGGCCGCCGGGCGGAACGGGTCGGGGTAGTCGTAGCCGACGTACGAAACCTGCTCCGCCGGCTTGATCTCGGGCAGCGGCTCGACCTCTCCCGCCATGTTCCTGGACTGCTCGTCCATCCACACCTGGATGTCTTCCTGCGGGCTCGAACAAGCCGCCATCAGCAGGAAGATCAGCGAAACTGCTGCCCGCTTCGGCCACGAGCCCGGCGGGAAAGGCATGCCCTTGATTGGCTGTCGCATATCAACGTCCCTTCGCTGCCGCATTCTTGGCGCTGCGCTGCGCTGCCATCTCCTCGTCGTCGAGGTAGCGGTAGGTGACCGCCTTGCCTTTGAGGACCATCGTGCCGTCGTCATTCATCGTCAGCCCGATGTCCTGCAAGGACACGATGCGAGGCATGTGGGCCACGTCTTCGGCGAAGGCACCGAGATCGTGGTAGCTGCCTGCGACCTGCACCTGGATCGGCATTTCGGCGTAAAAATCGTGAATCACATCGTTGCCCGGCTTGAACAACTCGAACAGGAGCCCACGGCCGAGGCCTGCCTGGTTGATGTCGGCGAGCAGGGAGTCCATCTCCGCCTTGTTCGGCAACTGGCGGAGCAGCGCGCCGAACTCCCGATCGATGTCCGCGAGCTGCTGCTTGTGGGATTCGAGGTTGACCGCCTGGGCCTTCTTGGCGCGCCACTTGTTGCGAAGCTCCAGTTCGGCCTTGCGGCTCGCTTCGAGGCTCTCGCTCAACGGCTTCCAGTCGAACCACCATGCCGCGGCAATCGTCGCCGCAAGCACCGCGATCATGGTGACGACCCGGGGCAGCAACGGCCACATGCCGGGATTGTTGGGATCGAGGCCCTGGAAGTCCTGAACCATGCGGTTCAGGTCGATCGAATTCATGCGGTCGCGCAAAGAGGTCTTGGCCATTATTTCGCTGCCTCCTCGCCGTTCTCGGTCGCGGGCCGCTCGAGCGAGACGCTCATCTGGTACTGGCTGACGCGGCGCTTGCCTTCGATCGCGGCCTTGGTCTCGATCAACTGGGGGTTCGCCAGATAGGGCGAGCCGTCGAGGTTACGCATCAAGGTCGAGACCCGTGCATTGGATTGGGCATAGCCGGCAAGCATGATCTTCTCGCCGGTCTGCTGCACCGTCGTCAGGTAGACGCCCTCGGGCATCTGCCCGGCAATCTCGTTGAACAGACGGACCACGCCGCTGCGATGGGTCTGCAGCGATTCGATCACCTGTTTGCGCGCAAGCAGCGCGTCGATCTGGTCGCGCAGACGCCGGATTTCGGCGATCTGCTTGTCGAGGGCCGCGTTCTCGCGCTCGATGAATGCGTTGCGCGCGTTCTGACGCTCGATCTCGCTGCTGATGAAGGTATGGACGACGACGCCGACGAGGACGCCGGCCAGTGCCATCAGCCCCACCAGCGCGAAGAATTGCTGGCGGCGCTCCTTGCGCTTCTGCTCGCGATGGGGCAGCAGGTTGATGCGGATCATGAGTCGAACCTCCGCAGTCCCAGGCCACAGGCCACCATCAACGCCGGGGCATCGGCCATCAGGCCCTTGGCCCGCACCTTGTTGGACAGCGTCATCGCCGAGAACGGATTGGCGACCATGGTCGGCACCTGGGTGCGGCCGGTCACCACGTCGGCCATCCCGGGGATCGCTGCGCAACCGCCAGCGAGGACGATCTGGTCTACCTGGTTGAACTGGGTCGAGGTGAAGAAGAACTGCAGCGCCCGGGAAATCTCCAGCGCCAGCGCGTCCATGAAGGGCCGCAGCAACTCACTCTCGTAGTTTTCCGGAAGACTGCCGGATCGCTTGCCGGACTCGGCTTCGTCGAAGCTCATGCCATATTGGCGAGCGATGTCCTGGGTGAGTTGGTTGCCGCCGAAGCTCTGCTCGCGGGCATACACCTGGTTGCCGTCGCGCAGCACCGTGATGTCCATGGCGTGGGCGCCGACATCGACCAGTGCCACGATCTTGCCGGCCGCGCCACCGGGTATGGCCTGGGCGACCAGATCGAACGCCGCCAGGGCGGCAAACGACTCGACATCGACCACGTGGGCTTTCAGCCCCGCCGCCTCGGCGGCGGCGACCCGATCCTCGACCTTTTCCTTGCGGGAGGCCGCGATCAACACATCGACGTCGTCGCTGTCGCCGATTTCGCCGAGCACCTGGAAGTCCAGGTTCACTTCCTCCAGCGCAAACGGGATGTACTGGTTGGCTTCCGACTCGACCTGCAACTCCATTTCCTGCTCGCGCAGGCCACCGGGCAGCACGATTCGCTTGGTGATCACCGAGGAGGCAGGGAGCGCCATGGCCACCAGCTTGGTGCTGCTGGCCATGCGCCGGAGACAGCGGCGCAGGGATTCGGAAACGGCTTCCAGGTTGGCGATGTTGCCGTCCGCGACGGCGTCTCTGGGAAGGGGTTCGATGGCGTAGCGCTCGACCTGGTATCCAGGCTTGGCATCACCCGACAGTTCCACCATTTTTACCGATGACGAGGAAATGTCGACTCCGATCAGGGGGCGCACCTTCCGAGGCAGGAAAGGAAGTTCAGGCACCAGAAATTTCCTTATAAATCAAAATTTTGCGCGCACTACCCACAATTAACATGAAATCCTAGCAACTACCACATGTACTGTAAAGGAAGATTTCGAAACGGTGGCGACTGGAGCGCGGGACGGGCTGGCCCCTATAATCGTCGTCCTTCATTCGTCCCGGATTCCCCATGCGCTGGGTCGCGCTCGCCTTTGCAGCCCTGATCGGAACGAGCACCATTGCGCTGGCCGGTGTCGCGGTTTTCGCGATCATCGCCTGGCCAAAGCTGCCATCGATCGAGTTGCTCTCCGAATACAAGCCGAAACTCCCTCTGCAAATTTTCACTGCCGACGGCCAACTGCTTGCCGAGTACGGCCAGGAGCGCCGCAGCTTCGTCCCCATCGCCAGCGTTCCCGAGACCCTCAAGCAGGCCATTCTGGCCGCCGAGGACGAGCGCTTCTTCGAACACCCCGGCGTCGACCTCAAGGGCATCGCCCGCGCCGCAGTGGCCAACCTGGCCTCCGGTGGCCGAGCCCAGGGGGCGTCGACGATCACGATGCAGGTCGCCAGGACCTTCTTCCTTTCGCGCGAGAAGACACTGAGCCGCAAGTTCTACGAAGTCCTTCTCTCGCTCAAGATCGAAAACAAGCTGTCCAAGGATCAAATCCTCGAGGTATATCTGAACCAGATATACCTCGGGCAGCGTTCGTATGGCTTCGCGACCGCGGCCAAGACCTATTTCGGCAAGTCTTTACAGGACTTGAGCATTTCCGAGGCGGCCATGCTGGCCGGGCTGCCCAAGGCGCCATCGGCATATAACCCGGTCGTCAACCCCAAGCGTGCGAAGCTCCGACAGACCTACGTCCTGCGGCGAATGCGTGAGCTCGGCTTCATCACCGAGGACGAGTTCGCGAAGGCGACCGATGCACCCGTGGTGCTGGCGGAGGCCGCCAACGGCTCGGGATCCGCACTCGAGACCAGCGATGTGCCGGGCGCCTACGTGGCCGAGATGGCTCGCCGCATCGCGGTCGAGCAGTTCGGCGAGCGCGCCTATGATCTCGGCATCCGCATCGTCACGACGATTTCCGCGGAAGACCAACGTGCCGCCTATGCCGCGCTGCGCAAGGGGGTGCTCGCCTACGACCGGCGACACGGGTATCGCGGCCCGGAAGCCTTCATCGACGCCTCCGAGATGGCCTCCGCGGACGAAGAGCGGCTGGACGAATTGCTGGCCGAACATCGAGACTTCGACGACTTGCTGACGGCCATCGTGATCGAGGCGGAAAGCAAGCGGGTGACCGTGTATCGTCACGGCGAGACGATCGAGATCAGCGGCAAGGGACTTCGATTCGCCGCACCGATGCTGTCCAAGCGGGCGCCGTCGGCCAAGCGCGTCAAGCCCGGCGCCATCGTCCGCATCCGCCGCAGCGGCAAGAGCTGGGAACTGCTCCAGTTGCCTGAAGTCGAGGCCGCACTGGTCTCGGTAGCCCCCGACAGCGGTGCGGTCAAGGCGCTGGTGGGCGGCTTCGATTTCGAGCTATCGAAGTTCAACCACGTCACCCAGGGGCGCCGTCAGCCCGGTTCGAGCTTCAAGCCCTTCATCTTCAGTGCGGCACTCGAGAAGGGCTACAGTCCGTCGAGCGTGCTCGACGACGAACCCCTCAGCTATACCGCGGGGGTAACCGGCAGCAAAGACTGGGAGCCCAGGAACTACGACAACAAGTACGACGGCCCGATGACGCTGCGGGAGGCCCTGGCGCGCTCCAAGAACATGGTCGCGATCCGCCTGTTGGAGTCGATCGACCCGGCCTACGCCCAGGACTTCGCTTCCCGCTTCGGCTTCGAACGCGACCAGCATCCACCGTATCTGACGATGGCTCTCGGTTCGGGCTCGGCGTCGGTGTGGGAAATGGCTGCCGCCTACGCGGTATTCGCCAACGGCGGTTACCGCGTCGAGCCCTACATCGTGAAGGAGATCCGTGACAGCGAAGGCCGGATACTCGCCGAAGTCGATCCCCCCCTGGCGAGGAAGACCGCCGCCCGCGTACTCGACCCGCGCAATGCCTACCTGATGGATTCGATGTTGCGGGAGGTCGTGACCAACGGCACTGCGACCCGGGCCCGCGTGTTACGGCGCAGCGACCTGGCCGGCAAGACCGGCACCACCAACGACTACATCGACGCCTGGTTCTGCGGCTACGCCCCCAAGCTCGTCGCAGTGACCTGGCTCGGCTTCGACAAGCCCCAGAAGCTGGGTCGGGGCGAAACCGGTGGCGCCGCGGCGCTGCCGATCTGGATCGACTACATGCGCGAAGCCCTGACCGACGTTCCGGCGACCCGGCTGGAGATGCCCGACGGACTGGTCGCGATCCGCCCGTTCGGATCGGACCGGGACGAGCTCATCTACAAGGAAAACCTGCCGCCGCCACCGCCCGAGGACATCTTCGAGGACACCATGCAGCTCGACGGCAGCATGTTCTTCGAGTTCCGGCGCAACCAGCTGCGGCAGCCGCCTGCACCGGTGGAGGAGGCCCCGATCCGAATCCTGCCCTGACGGCGGAGGCGCCGCGGCCGCGCCCCTTCAGCCGCGGGAAAGGGTCACCGGCACACCGGACTGCTCCCCGACCACGCGAGCCAGCACCGTGTAGAGTTCGGCGCCGTCGCGGGCCGCGATCCAGCGTCCGTCGCGTGGCGCGAAGTGGTAGCCGCCCGAGCGGGCAGCGAGCCAGATTTCCCGGGCCGCCGAATGGCGGTTGATGACCACCTTGCTGGCGTCCTCGAATTCGATCTCGATCACGCCGCCAGGCTGTAGGTCCACATCGAAGTCGCCGCCACAGGCCTCGAGCGCGGCCTCGATCCGCGCCATTTCCGCATCGGCCAGGCGACCGAATTCGCCCTCGTCCATCTGCCATCTCCCTTCTGTTACGATCGCTCTTTTTCGAGCCGATCCGATGCCCATCCGCCCCCTGCTTGCCTGCCTGCTGGCCACGTTCGTCGCCGGCTGCGGTATCAAGGGCCCGCTGTATCTGCCCGCGCCCGGCGCGGAGCAATCGGGCGGGCAGGCGGATCATAGCAAAGCGCCCGCCGCAGACCCGCAATGAACTTTCCGATGCCCACCCTGCGCCGAGCGCATGGCCGACTGATGCTCGAAGACCTCTCGCTCGCCGACGTCGCCGAGCGCTTCGGCACCCCCACCTACGTCTATTCCGCCGAGGCGATGACCTCGAGCTACCTCGCCTATTCGGAAGCCCTGTCGGAAATCGATGCCGTCCTCTGCTATGCGGTCAAGGCGAATGCCAATCTTGCCGTGCTGAGCCTTTTCGCCCGGCTCGGCGCCGGCTTCGACATCGTCTCAGGGGGCGAGCTGAGTCGGGTGCTGGCGGCCGGCGGCGCCGCCGACCGGGTCGTCTTCTCGGGGGTCGGCAAGCAGCCTGAAGAGATCCGGCAGGCGCTCGACGCGGGCATCCGTTGCTTCAACATCGAATCGGCCGCGGAACTCGAAACCATATCGGACATCGCCTCCGCGATGGGGCACACCGCTGCCGTCGCATTTCGCGTCAACCCCGACGTGGACCCCAAGACCCACCCGTACATCTCGACCGGGCTGCGCAGCAACAAGTTCGGCGTCGCGATCGACGATGCCTTCGATCTCTATCGCCGGGCCAAGGACTTGCCGGCACTGCGGGTCAGCGGCATCGCCTGTCATATCGGCTCGCAGTTGCTCGATCCGGCACCGGTGGCGGAAGCGGCGGACCGGGTGCTGTCCTTGGTGGACCGCCTCGCCGATGCCGACATCGTCCTCGACCATGTCGATCTCGGTGGCGGCATCGGCATCCGCTACCGGGACGAGGATCCGCCGACGATCGGCGACTTCCTGGCACCACTGATCGCGCGCATGCGTGGTCGGAGCGAAACCCTCTTCCTGGAACCCGGCCGGTCGCTGGTGGGCAACGCCGGGCTGCTGCTGACTCGCGTCGCGCTGCTGAAGCAGGGGGAGGAAAAGAACTTCGCGGTGGTGGACGCGGCGATGAACGATCTGTCACGCCCGGCCCTCTACGACGCCTACCACCGGATCGAGCCGGTCGTGGCCGGCGACGGCGAGCCGAGGCGATACGACGTCGTCGGCCCGATCTGTGAGAGCGGAGATTTCCTCGCGCGTGACCGCGACCTGGCAATCGCAGCGGGCGACCTGCTCGCCGTGCTCTCTGCCGGCGCCTATGGCATGGCCATGAGTTCCAACTACAACTCCCGCCCCCGCGCAGCCGAGGTGCTGGTGCGGGGCCGGGATTCGTTTCTCGCCCGCCAACGGGAATCGGTCGCCGATCTGATGCGCGGCGAACGGCCGCTGCCACCGGACTGAGCAGCCGCGATGCCCCGCCTCAAACCGACGTGCGTCGACGTACCGACAAGGCGGCCAGACCGAGACCGGTGAGCAGCATGGCGTAGGCGCTGGGCTCCGGCACCGGCGCGGCGACGCTGAAGGCCGCCAGATCGGGCTGACGGGCAGACAGATCTCCGCTGATCGCGACGTCCCAGTTACTCGCATCGTTGACCAGCGCCGCATAGTCGCCGAAGGACGCCAGGCCGTCGCGCGGACCGGCATACTCGCCGTAGTCGGCGCCGGCGGGCAGGGAAAGTGCGCCGGCACCTACGCCGAGGCCGGTGGCATCCAACTGTCCACCCGAGAAGCCCTCTGTCGACAGCGCTGCCACGAAGCTGTCCGGCACATCGGGCGTGGCACCGAGAAACGCGAACAAGGTCTCGCCGGTGGCACTGAGATTGGCCACGCCGGAGGCCGAAATGCTACCGGCGCTCGCGCTCCTCCCTGCATTGTTGACCGACGCGAAGCGCACCACCGAGCCCGCCGCCACGGCGCCATCGTCCAGCTCCCAGCGATACGTCGCTTCCCCGCCGGCGAATGTTCCGGCTGCGGCGTCCCAGGTGCGCTCGCTGAAGTAGATCGTCGTGCCGGCCGCCAGATCGGTCAGGGCAACGACACTCCAGCCATCCTCGTCGGCATTGAAGCTGGTGAATGCGAGCTGTCCGGCGTCCACCGCGAGTGCGGCGGAAGTGCCGAGCGCGGCAACGACGGCAACGGTGATTCTCTGCATGCAGACCTCCTTGCTTGAAGATTCGAGCCGAAAAGCGGCTCTGGAGGAGACATTAGAGTATTCCATCTGCATCCATGCAAGGAATTACGAAAAATGACATAGAGATCACTGATTCGTCATTCTCCGGCTCGCCGCGGCGTCGAACAGCGCCCGTCCCAAGGCCTTCCACACCCGGCCACCATGGGTGTGGATGTCGCGCCCGGCACTCTCGGCCATGGTTTGCTGCATCAGGATCGCCAGCGCGAACAATTCGCCCCTGGCACGCTCCCGCGCATCACTCGAGCGCGCCAGCCGCTGCACGAGCTCGGCGCCACCGTCGAGCATCTCCGTGGCCAGCAGCCGCAGCTGCGCGGTGTCGTCCCAATCGATGCCGAGCAACATGCCACGGCAGGCGATCTCCCGTTCGATCGCCTCCGCATCACGGTCGTACGGTTCGAATCCAGCCATGTCGGTTTTGCTCCTGTGGGTTTTCTGCAAGAAGCTGCACGCACCAGAAGATGTCTCGTCGCCGGCTCGTCATGGTGCGCCAAGCGGTACGGTCGGCTTGATTCAGAAAGGAAAGGCGATGGGCACCAGCACGACCACGCCGACGCCGTAGGCAAGCGCCAGCGGCCAGCCCACGCGCAGGTAGTCGCGCACCGAGTATCGTCCGACCGAATAGACCATCATGTGGGTCTGATAGCCGAATGGCATGAGAAAGCAAGCACTTGCGCCATAGGCGACGGTCATCACCATTGGCATTGGATCGACTCCGAGTGCGTGGGCGGCCGACATCGCCAACGGAAACACCAGCGCCGCCGCAGCGGCGTTCGACACCAGTTCGGTCAATACGGCGGTCAGCAGGTAGATGCCGATCAGGGTGGCCCTGGCACTATCGCTGCCAATCACCGTGAGCACCCCGTCGGCGAGCAATGCCGCCGCACCGGAGCGCTCGAGACCGGCGGCGACCGTCAGCGCGGAACCGATCACGAGGATCAATTCGAACGGGAATCGGCGGCGGAGTTCGCCGAGCGTCAGTACGCGACGCCCCAGGAGGGTCGCGAGCAGCACCAACAAGCCGGCCAGCAGCGGCAACACGCCGAATGCGGCCAGCGCGATCACGCCGACGAAGAGGCCCAGTGCAAGGCGGGTTTCGGACGTGCTCAGGCGCGGACGCAAGGGCGTCGCGCCGAGCACGTGGAAGTTCCGGTCGATGTTGCGGTGCTGACGAAAATCCGAACCGGTAGCCAGCAACAGCGCGTCGCCGACGCGCAATGGAATGCGGCCGAGCTGTCCGGTCAGCGGCCGATCGCCGCGCCGGATCGCCACCACGCCGGCATCGAACATGGTCCGGAAGTCGACTTCCCGCAACGTACGATTGGCGAGTTCCGAGCCGCTGGCGATCACCGCCTCGACCAGATTGGCGCGCAGCAACGCATCCGCCTGGTTGCCGAATACCTCGAGGCCGGGAAACTGCTCGAGCACCTGCACCCGCCCGACTTCGCCGGCAAAGATCAGCAGATCGCCCCCATCCAGCACCTCGCCCGGTCCCACCGGAGACAGCAGGCGCCCGTCCCGCAGGATCTCGACCAGAAACAAGCCCTCGAGATTGCGCATTCGGTTGTCCTCGATGCTCCGCCCCACCAACGGCGAACCGGCAAGCACCTTGGCCTCGAGAAAATAGCGTTGACCTGGACCGCGCGCTTCCGAGGACGCCGCGGGCAGACGCAAGGCGGTGAGCGCCAGCACCGCAACGCCGATCAGGGCGACCGGAACTCCGACCCAGATGAAGTCGAACATCTTCAAGGCTGGCAGACCGGCAGCGACGACGAAGGAATTGACCACCAGATTGGTCGAGGTGCCGACCAGGGTCACGACGCCGCCAAGGATTGCCGCGTAGGACAATGGCATAAGAAGGCGTGCCGGGGCATGCCGCTGCTGGTTGCGTACCGCGCCGAGCAGCGCGCCGACGACGGCCGTATTGTTGAGAAAGGCCGAGCACAAGGCGGTCGCCGCCGACAGCTTGACCAGGGCGAAGCGCTCACTACCGGCCAGCAGCCGGGACGTGAAGCGCTCGATCAGCGGTGCCCGCTCCAGCGCCAGGGACACCAGCATCAGCAACACCAGGGTCGCCAGCGCGGGATTGGCGTAGTTGCCGAGGAAGCGCTGTTCGTCGATCACACCGGACAAGTAGAAACCTGCGGCCCACAGCGGAAACGCGACCACTGGCGCAAGCCGACCACTGACCAGTACGAAGACCAGCGCGACCACCGCAAGCACGACCCACCATGCCATCATGGCCGCCGCCCGCAATCGGGAGAGGCGGACCCTACCCGCCGCAGCCCGGCCGCCGCCGTCCTCCTCAACATCGATCAGGCTCCCGCGCCCCAGGCCGCGAAGTGGGGATTGTCGAAGCCCGGCTTGCCATAGCCGAGCGGGGCACCGTCCACCCCGACCAGACGTCCGCCGGCGGCGGCCAGCACCGCGTGACCCGCCGCGATATCCCATTCCATGGTTCTTCCCAGGCGCGGATAGACGTCGGCCTCACCGCACGCCACCAGGCAGATCTTCAATGACGAGCCGGCGCTGCGCGTTTCTGCCACGTGGCGCCCTTCGAGGAAGCGCGCGAGCGCGTCGGCGTCTCCGTGGGAACGACTGGCAACCACGGTAAGTCCCTCCTCCGGCTCCGCCCGCACCTGGATCGGGCGGCGGCCGTTGGCGTCCTCGACGAAGGCGCCGGCACCGCGAGCGCCCGCGTAGAGTTGGCCGAGCGCAGGCGCGAGGACGACCCCGAGGATCGGTTGGCCGGCTTCGATCAGTGCCACGTTGACGGTGAACTCGCCGTTGCGGTTGATGAACTCCTTGGTCCCATCGAGCGGATCCACCAGCCAGAATCGCTCGCCCACCTGAGGCACCCGGCCTGCCGCCACCGCCTCCTCGGCCACCACCGGCACGCCCGGCAGAAGCTGCTCGAGGGCCGGCACGATCAGTGCCTCCGCCCGCTCGTCGGCCTCGGTCACCGGCGAGGCATCGTCCTTGCCGCGCACGGCGAAATCGGTGCCGTACACGGCCATGACCACGTCGCCGGCCGCACGGACCACCGGAATCAATTCGTCCAACAAGGCCAACATGTCCTTCATCGCACCTTCCTCGAAAGGGTTCGAAATCTACCGCAAGCCGGCGAAATGCATTGTAGTTATATGTTTAAACAAGTATCCAGCCTTGAAATTGTTTAATATCCGGGCAGGCCAACTTGCGTGACGAACTTGAACGGGAAACGACTGACCACCCGGCAACTGAATGCACGACGCCGGCGGGCTGTCGAACTGCGTCGGCAGGGGCTGACGCTGGCCCACGTGAGCGAGCATACCGGCCTGTCGGCACCGACCATCATCAGCGCCTGCAAGGCCTTCGAAGCCGGCGGCTGGGACGCCGTCGACGTCCGCCCGCGCGGGCGCAGACCGGGTGGCGGACGCGTTCTGCAGGGCGACACCGCGGCGCGCATCCGCGCGGCCCTGTGCGAGCAGGCGCCGGAAGCCGCCGGCGCCCAGGTCACACTGTGGAACAACGCAGTCGTACGCGCACACATCGGCTCGGCATTCGGCATCGAGGTCGCCGAGCGCACCATTGCCGGCTATCTCGCGGAATGGGGGCTGGCTGCGCCGGACCTCCAGGCCCTGGCCCGACTCAGTCGGTCGCGTGCGCTGCAGCGCTGGATGGATGCGGAGTACGCATCGATCGCCGATAATGCGCGCCGCGCGGGCAAGCGCGTGTTCTGGTCCGGCGAGCGGGCGCTGGCCGGCGGCAGGCACCAGCTGTTCGCCCACGATGCCCGCGGACGACTGCGCTGGCTGGTCGTTGACAGCCCGCTGGCCGCCGGGGGGCTGATCGACTTCCTGTCGCGCCTGCACCGCGACGCGGGCCGCCCGATCGTCGCAGTCCATCGCGGCGCCGACATCCGCCGCGTCGGTGAACTGCAGGCCTGGCTGACGCGCGAGGCGGCCCGGGTGCAATTGGTGCAGCCGCCTCGCGACGAATCGCCGCCGGCGGCTCGAACGAACACTTCTGCGGGCCCCAAGCGGGGCCCGCGCGCTAGAACGGAGAGGACTTCAATGACACTCACTCACCTGCAGCGGCTGGAAGCCGAAAGCATCCACATCATGCGCGAAGTGGTCGCCGAAGCCGAAAATCCGGTGATGCTGTACTCGATCGGCAAGGACAGCGCGGTGATGCTTCATCTGGCGATGAAGGCATTCCATCCCGCCAAGCCTCCGTTCCCGCTACTGCACGTGGACACCACCTGGAAATTCCAGGACATGTACCGGTTCCGTGACCGCATGGCCCGCGAGCTGGGTCTCGAGTTGCTGGTGCACGTCAATGAGGAAGGCGTGGCCAAGGGCATCAACCCATTCACCCACGGCTCGGCGATCCACACCGACATCATGAAGACCGAGGCCCTGAAACAGGCCCTCGACAAGTACGGTTTCGATGCCGCATTCGGCGGCGCCCGTCGTGACGAAGAGAAATCGCGTGCCAAGGAGCGCATCTTCTCGTTCCGAACCGCACAGCACCGCTGGGACCCCAAGAACCAGCGCCCGGAACTGTGGAGGCTCTACAACGCCCGCAAGCACAAGGGCGAATCCATGCGGGTGTTCCCGCTGTCGAACTGGACCGAGCTCGACATCTGGCAGTACATCTACCTCGAGAGCATCCCGATCGTACCGCTCTACTATTCGGCAGAGCGCCCGGTGGTGATGCGCGACGGCACGCTGATCATGGTCGACGACGAGCGCATGCCGCTCAAGCCCGGCGAGGTACCGATGATGCGCAAGGTGCGCTTCCGCACCCTCGGCTGCTATCCGCTGACCGGCGCGGTCGAGTCCGAGGCGGATACGCTGCCCCAGATCATCCAGGAGATGTTGCTGACCAAGACCTCCGAACGCCAGGGACGGGTCATCGACCACGATTCGGCAGGATCGATGGAGAAGAAGAAGCAGGAAGGCTATTTCTGAGGCGCTCCCGCCCCACCGCCCCGCGACGCCCCGAAACCCGAAACGGAATCCCTGAAGATGGCCCACGTATCCGACCTCATCGCCACCGACATCGAGCAATACCTCAAGAGCCACGAGAACAAGAGCCTGCTGCGGTTCATCACCTGCGGCAGCGTGGACGACGGCAAGAGCACCCTCATCGGCCGCCTGCTTTATGAATCCAAGATGCTGTTCGAGGACCAACTGGCAGCGATGGAGGCCGATTCCCGCAAGTACGGCACCCAGGGCGAGGAGATTGACTTCGCCCTGCTGGTCGACGGCCTCGCCGCCGAGCGAGAGCAGGGCATCACGATCGACGTCGCCTATCGCTTCTTCTCCACTGATCGCCGCAAGTTCATCGTTGCCGATACGCCGGGGCACGAACAGTACACCCGCAACATGGTCACCGGCGCCTCGACCGCCGACGCTGCGGTGCTGATGGTCGATGCCCGCAAAGGCATCCTGACCCAGACTCGGCGCCACAGCTATCTGGTGCGCATGATCGGCATTCGCCACGTGGTCGTCGCGATCAACAAGATGGATCTGGTCGGCTATTCGGAGTCGACCTTCCGCCGCATCGTCGACGACTATCGCGCGTTCGCTGCCCAGATCGGCATCGACGATGTCACCTTCATCCCGATGTCGGCATTCCGCGGCGACAATATCGTGACGCCGTCGGAGGCCATGCCCTGGTACCACGGCACGACCCTGATGGGCTACCTCGAGACGGTCGAGATCGACGAGGAGCGCCTGCAGCGCAGCCCGTTCCGACTGCCGGTGCAGTGGGTCAACCGCCCCAACCTCGATTTCCGCGGTTTCGCCGGAACGATCGCCGGCGGCACCGTCCAGGTCGGCGACGCGATCCGCGTCCAACCCTCCGGGAAGAGCAGCTCGGTGGCGCGCATCGTGACCCGCGATGGCGACCTCGACAAGGCCGTCGCCGGCCAATCGGTGACCCTGACCATGGCCGACGAGGTCGACATCTCGCGCGGCGATGTGATCTCCACCGCCGATGCGCCGGCCGGCACCTCCGACCAGTTCGAAGTCGCGCTGGTGTGGATGCACGACGAACCGATGCTGCCCGGCCGCAACTATCTGTTGAAGATCGGCGCCAAGACCGTCACCGCGACGATCACCGAGATCAAGCACCAAGTGAACGTGAACACCATGGAGCATGTCGCCGCCAAGCAGCTCGAGTTGAATGCCATCGGCATCTGCAACCTCGGCCTCGACCGCCAGATCGCCTTCGATCCCTACGAGGACAACCGCGACACCGGGGGTTTCATCCTGGTCGATCGGCTCAGCAACAATACGGTCGGCGCCGGCATGATCCATTTCGCGTTGCGCCGCGCCGACAACATCCACATGCAGCATGTGGATGTGGACAAGGCCGCCCGGGGTCGACTCAAGCACCAGAAGCCCTGCGTCGTCTGGCTCACCGGCCTGTCGGGTGCAGGCAAGTCGACGATCGCCAACCTGGTCGAGCAGAAACTCCACGCCATGGGCCACCACACCTATCTGCTGGACGGCGACAACGTCCGCCACGGCCTGTCGAAGGACCTCGGCTTCACCGATGCCGACCGCGTCGAGAACATCCGCCGGGTCGGCGAGGTCGCCAAGCTGATGCTCGATGCCGGCCTCGTCGTGCTGACCGCCTTCATCTCGCCGTTCCGCTCGGAGCGACGCATGGCGCGGGGGCTGGTCGAAGCCGACGAGTTCGTCGAAGTGCACGTCGCCACGCCGCTGGCGGTGGCCGAGGAACGCGACCCGAAGGGCCTCTACAAGAAGGCCCGGCGTGGTGAGCTGAAGAACTTCACCGGCATCGATTCGCCCTACGAGGAGCCGGAAGATCCGGAGCTGCGCATCGACACTTCGCTGTGCACGCCGGACGAGGCGGCCGACCGGGTCATCGAAGCACTGCGCACCCACGGCATCCTGTTTTCGGAGAAGTAGTCCCGCCCTTCGCCGACGGGGTGTCGCGCAGCGGCCGCCGGAGCGGCGTCCGGCAAGGCCGCGTGGCGCGCGCGCCGCTTCGCCGCCGACGCGGGTTGCCCCTCCCGGTGAAAAATACAGATGCATCTATTGCATTGCGTCATCGAGAACCCTTGGTTAGCCTTTAGGCACCCAGTGCGTTCGGCCCGCCGCGCTCTCGGGCGCGCCCGCCACAGTATCGGATCGGCTGCCGGGCGGCCCGTGAGCCGACGATCATCGGATCGTCGGCGCAAGACCGGCTTTCCGCCGAGCCGAACGCCCGCTGGCACCACTCCCTTCGCCGCGTATCGACCGTTCGAACCCAGTCCATGCATCCAAGCGCAGCCAAGCCGGGCGTTCGCCGCACGATCCTAGCCAATGCCAGTTGGATGCTGCTGTTCCAATTGTCCGGCGTCGCGACGCCGCTGCTGATCTATCCCTACCTGATCCGGACCCTCGGCGACGAATCGTTCGGCAACGTCGCCTTCGTCTATTCGACCGCAATCGCTTTTTCGATGATCGTCGAATATGGCTTCAACTTCACGGCGGTGCGGGAACTGGCGCGCGTTCGCGACGACGCCACGCGGACCAACCGGATCTTCTACCTCACCCAGCATTCGAAATTCCTGATCCTCGGGCCGGCCCTGCTCGCCTATCTGCTGGCCTGCGGACTACGTGGCGACCTCGGCATCGGGTTTGCCCTCGCCGGAGCGCCCTTGCTGGTGGCGAACGCCCTGCTTCCGCTGTGGTTCCACCAGGCGCGGGAACGACTCGCGCTGCCGGTCACAATCCTCATCGGCGGCCGGCTCGCCGCGCTGGCCTGCCTGCTGCTTCTCGTTCGCAATGCCGACGACGGCGCGCTGGCAATCTCCATTCTGACATTCGGCACGATGATCCCGGCATGGCTGCTGCACCATCGCGCGAGCCGGGCGGTCGGCGCTCGGCAGAGCCGGCCGACCTGGCACCAACTGCGGTCCAATCTCGCCGCCGGCCGCTACCTATTCGTATCCAATCTTTGCGGCACCGTGCTCGTCCACGGACCCGTGATTCTGCTGGGCTACCTCGTTTCCTCGGCACAGCTTGCGCCCTTCGCCGCCATCGACAAGCTCTGCTACATGCTTCGCTTTTCGTACTTGCCGCTGAACAAGGCATTGTTTCCGTATTTCTCGCGCAGATTCGGCGAATCGCCACACCATGCGCTGAAACGGCTGGGCCAGATTTCCGCCGTCGTAGCCGCCGGCCTGGCCGCCATCGGACTGCTCGTGCACTTCAACGGCGAGACGGTGTTGCGCATCTACCTGGGGCGCGCCGAACCACAGAGCCTCGCCGTGCTTTCCATCCTGATCCTGGTGCCGGCCGTGACCTTTCTACGCTCCGCCGCCACCACCCTCGGACTGATTCCGCTGAACGAAGACCGCGCCCAGATGCGCCTGCAGTTGGTCGCCTGCGCCGTCTTCCTCGTGGCTTTCGTTCCCGCCGTCGCCAACTGGCAATCCACCGGCGCCGCGGCGGCCATCCTGTTGGCCGAGATCGCCGTCACCGGCGTAGCCACCGTCATACTCTATGGAGTCGCCCAGAGAAGATGTCGATGAATCTTTCGGGCCGCCTGGCCCAAACCGTCAATCGGTTCATTTCCAGCCCCCGTTTCGGCCGAGCGTTCGCCTATTACCTCGGCGAGCTTCGCCCGCTGCTTTCGACGGTGCGCCACAAGGCCTACACCTCGGCGCTCAACCACAAGTGCAAGGCAGTCGGCACCGGCTGCTGCTTCCGGGGCCCGATGACGATTTCGGATTTCCGCAGCCTGACCGTGGGATCGAACGTCTTCGTCGGCGAGCACTGCTTCTTCAAGACCGAAGGCGGACTGACCATCGGCGACAACACGCACATCAGTCGAAACGTGACCATCTACACTTGCAACCACGACATCCACGGCAAGCGCCTTCCCTACGATGAAGCACTCGTGCGCAAGCCGGTGACGATCGGTCGCAACGTTTGGATCGGCATGGGCGCGTCGATCGCGCCCGGCACCACGATCGGTGAAGGCGCGGTCGTCGGCCTCGGTGCGGTCGTCAGTGGAGAGGTCGCTCCATTCGCGGTCGTCGCCGGCCAGAAGACCCGGTGCATCGGCGCCCGCGACAGCGATCACTATGCTCGGCTCGAACACGAGCGCGCCTATGGAGGCGCCTCCGGCGGGCCCGTCGCACTCGGCCAACGCACCGTAAACGGCAGGGAGATGGGCAGGAATCTGTTCTTCGTACTGTCCACCGGACGCAGCGGCAGTGCCACGATTGCCGAAGTACTCGACCGGAATTCCCACTGCCGATGTACGCACGAGCCACGCCACGCGATGATTCGCCTGTCTTCCGACTACCTCCACGGCAAGATCTCGCGGGAGGCGGCGCAGGCCGAGCTGGCAGCCTCCTTTGTCGGCTGTAGCACATTCGATCCTGAGACAATCGTCGGCGAATCGGATCACAAGTACGGCAACCTTGCATCCATCCTGGCGGAGTTGATGCCGGAAGCCAAGTTTCTCTGGGTCGTGCGCCGGGCCGAGGATGTGGTTGCGTCGAGCGTGGGGCGCGGTTGGTTCGACGATTCGGAGTTCGGCTACGCCACGCAGCCGGGCCGCGCCATATTCTCCGAGGAAAAATGGAGCAGCTACCGTGCCAACGGTTCGCTCACCGACGATGACCTGAGCGAAGCCCAGTGGCGGCAGATGAGCCCCTTCGAGCGCAATTGCTGGTATTGGCGCTACTGGAACGAGAACATCGAGCGTACCCTCGGCTCGATCGACCCTCGCCGCTGGATGCGGGTCGAAATCGAGGCTTTTGCCGACCAAATCACCGAGGTCCAGCGCTTCCTCGGCCTCCCAGTGGAAGCGTTGGAAGTGACGGTGGAAAACCAGGCGCGGCACGAAAAGGTCGCGCGTTCGGGTTGGAGCGAGGGCGAGCGGGCGGCCTTCGAGCAATGGTGCGCCGAACCCATGCGCCGCTGGTACGGCGGGTCGGGCGAACCGGCCTGACGCGGCGAACCTTGCCAACGGCGGGTGCTGGTGAAGAGCCAGCGGCAGCGCGCTCACCGCTACAAGACCGACCGGCCGCCGCGGCAGTCGCGCTTTGCGACCTATCGCGCCTCGGTGCCATTGCCCGCGTGGGCCCGCCACGCATCACGTACCAGGCGCTGCAATCGCTCGCAAAAGGCTTGCTGCGAAAATCTTTCTGCGTTCCTGCGGCAGTGACTCGGCTCGATCGGTGACGCCAAATTCTCGAAACGCTGCACTGCGGCGATGATCGCTGGCACGTTTTGATCGTCGAAGAACAGACCCGTTCTTTCGTCCCCTTCCTCCCTGACCGTCTCCAGAGCCCCGCCCTTGCCGTAGGCGATGACGGCGGTTCCGCAGGCCTGCGCCTCGACAGGTGTGATGCCGAAGTCTTCCTCCGCCGCGAACACGAAGGCCTTGGCCCGCTGCATGTGGTCCACCAGCACCTGGTCTCCCTGGTAACCGAGCAGACGGACGTTGGCTCCCGCCACCGCCTCGGCACGGGCGAGTTCGGGACCGTCCCCGATCACCACCAAGCGCTTTTCTGGCATCTGCGAGAACGCCTCGACGATCAGCGGCATCTTCTTGTAGGGCACCATGCGGGACGCCGCCAGGTAGAAGTCCTCTTTCTCCGCCCTCATCGTGAATCGATCGATGTCCACCGGCGGGTAGACGACCTCGGCACTGCGGCCGTAGGCTTTGCGAATGCGACGCGCGATGAAATTGGAATTGGCGACGAATCGGTCGACCCCGTTCGCCGTGCGTACGTCCCATATCCGCATGTAATGCAGGACGATTCGGGCGATCATGCTCTTCAGCCCGCGCGCCATTCCGGCCTCCGCCAGATACTGGTGCTGCAGGTCCCAAGCGTAGCGAATCGGAGAATGAACGTAGCTCACATGCACTTGATCGGGGCCGGTGATCACGCCTTTGGCCACCGCGTGACTGCTCGATATCACGATGTCGTAGCCACTCACATCCAGTTGCTCGACGGCCAAGGGCATCAACGGCAAATAGGCACGGTACTTCGTCGCTGCCCACGGTAGCCGCTGAACAAAGCTGGTCGTCGCACGCTTGTCGAGCAGTTGCTTGCGGTCCGCTTCGGGCAGGAAGTCCACCACGGCGAACAGGTCTGCCGTCGGCCAGATGCGGAGAATCTGTGCCAGCACGCGCTCGCCACCCGCATAGGTGGTGAGCCAATCGTGCACCACGGCCACCTTCGGCAGCCGTCGCCCGCCTTCCGCCATGGGCGTCAGGTCGGCGCGATCATCTCCAACAGGCATTTCGCCGCATTTTCCCATTTCAGTCCTTCCACATGTGCTCGACCCGCGGCGGAGCGCCGCCGTCGCTGGGCCTCGTCGGCCATCAGCCCGGACAGCACGCGGGCCAGCGTTGGCGCGTCTTGCGGATCGAAATACAGCGCGGCCTCGCCGCATACCTCCGGAATCGACGCCGCGTTTGCGGCAAGCACGGGACAGCCGCAGGCCATCGCCTCGACCGCAGGCAGTCCGAAGCCTTCGTAGCGCGACGGAAATACGAAACAGGCAGCATTCCGGTAGAGCGCCAGGAGTTCGGCATCCGTCACGTAACCGACATGCTTGACGAAGCCCGGCAGCGGCCGCCCGCCGCCGAAAACCTTCGGATTCTGGCCACCGGCGACCACCAGATCGAAATCCGCGCCACGGATCTGCGCAACGGCTTCGGCGACGACCGAGAAGTTCTTGTGCGGCGCCTGACTGCTGACCGCCAACGCGAACGGCCGCGCCCGCAGCGCGTACCGATCGAGGATCGCGGTGTCCTCGGTCCCACGACCGATATGGTCCGCCCCCTCGGGCAGCACCACGACATCGTCGCGCTTCCCGAACAAGCCGGCCATCTCGCGACGCGAGAACTCCGACACCGTCGCCACCTGAGCAGCCGCCCGGTACAAGCGAGGCGTCATCAGCCCGTACCAGCGGCGGAACGTCGCACTGTAGGACTGGGGCACCCGGAAGGTCGCCACGTCGTGAATCACGACCAGTTGCCGTCGGCGCAGCAGGGGGCCGGTATTGCACAGGTTGAGCAGCAAGTCGTCGCCGGCGGCACGAGGCAGCTCAAGTTGCTCCCAGGCCTGTCCCCGCAGGCGGCCACAAGTGCGCAGGGGAATGCCTTCCAGCCACGGCGGGCGCGCCGTGCCCGGTGGCGCCAGTGCCCGCACGCGCAGCCCCTCGAGCAGCGGATCACCGTTCGCCTGCAGGCGGTCGAGGGCCCGGAGAAGCTCACCGGCAAAGCGGTCGACGCCGGTCATGCTGCGGTTGAGGAAGCGGCAGTTGATGGCCAGCGGCTTCATCGGCAAATCCCTTCCGCGCCCGCCCCGGCGCCGCGTAGCAGCCCGCTCATGCGTCCGGGCGCCCGATCGGCCGGACTGGCACGGCCTCGATGAGGCCGCGTTCGGCGCACCAGATCTGCGGCGTCTCGCGGGCGGCCACCTGCCACTTGCCGTCCACCGGCCCGGCGTCCGTGGCCGTGGCCGGCTGCCACTGGATGTCGCCACCGGCCGCGAACAGCAGAAAGGCAGGGTGCGCGCCGTGAACGGACCACAGCACTGCGCAGCTCGCCGGAGGAGACGGGTTCGAGGCAATCACCAGGCGTGCGTCGGGGCCCACGTCCAGCTCGTGCCAATCGTCGAAGCGCGTGATCAGCGCGCGCATTTTCGCGATCGCCGCAAGGGCAGGCTTGCTGCCGCCGGCCCGATCGAACAGCCCGAAGTTGTGCCCATTCTTTTCCGGCCGGCGACCACCGTCGATCAATTCATACCACCAGACCCCATGAATCCAGTCCGCCCGCGCCCGGGCCAGGGACAGGAAACGGACCACGAAGTCGGCCACCCGCGAGGCGCTTACCCCCTGCGGCGACACGCTGCTGGGCCAGCCGATTTCGGTGATGAAGATCGGCTTGTCGCGCCACGCCGGTCGGGAGGCTAGCTGCGCGCGCACCTGGTCCAGCCAGCCGATGACACGCTCCGGCAGACCGGCCCGCCCCTTGGCATGGACATAGGGGTGCAGCGACAGCGCATCGAGATGGTCCGGCCCGCCGGCGTCGAGAAATGCCTGCACCCAATCGGTGTCGGTTCCCGAGACCGCACCGCCGAGCACCACCGCCTCCGGTGCGAGCGCCTTGATCGCCGGATAGACCTCCTTCAGCAGCGCCAGGTAGGCGGCCGCGCTGCCATGCGATTTGCCGGCGCCGGCCCCCATGCCGGTGTTCCATTCGTTCCACACCTCGAAGTAGCGGACGCGATCCTTGTACTGTTCGACCGCCCAGCGGACGTAGCGAAGAAAGGCTGCCCGTTCGTCCGCACTGCGCGGCAGGCCGTGGACGCCGACCGCGCGGTTGCCGTAGGCGAGGATCAGCACCACCTCGCGGCCCTGCCGCCGCGAAGAATCGATCAGCGCGTCGAGCTCCCGCACTTCCGCACTCCGCTCGAAGCGACCCGGCCGGCGCTCGACGCGGCTCCACAGCAAGTCGTCGCGGATTGCATCGGCGGGCGCCTCGGCGAGACGGCTTTCGATCGCGGCGGCCTGGTCGCGGCCGATGCCGGCGTGGGTGCCCACGCCCAGCACAAATCCGGCGGCGGCCGCCTCCACTGCCGAACCCAGCAGCACCATCGCCGCGAACAGGTCAACCGCCTTCACCTGGCCTCCCCCTCGGGGGGGCGCATGGCGATCCCCGCCAGCAGCCACGGCGGCAGATACGCGAACTCCGGGACGGCGACCAGCATCAAACCGAACACCGTCGCCATGCCGACCATCTCGATGGTCCTGCGTTCCCGCTGCGCTACGCGCAGCACCTGTCCGAGCAGCAGGAACACACAAACCGTCCCGATGAGACCGAGATTGACCAGCAGGGAGGACAACAGATCGGTCGATCGCGCGGTACCGAAACCGTAGCCCACCAGCAGCGGAAACGGCGCGTGCCACCAGGCCTGCAGGTGTCGCACAAAGGAGCCCATGCGCGCCGCGCCCGAGTGCGATTCGGCCGTCAGCTTGGCGATGAATAGATGGTCGACCGTGCGCCAGATCGTCTCCCAATCCCACCATACGGCGATCGAGGCGACCGCGGCGAGGAGGCCGAGCGCTGGCGCCACTTGGCCGAATCGCAGGCGCCCGGAGAACACCAGGGCAAACACCAGCAGGCCGGCGTAGGCGGTCGCCGAGAAGGAGAGCAGCAAAGCGAGTACCAGGGCAGCGGTCAGCCAGGTGCGCCCACGCACCACCGCCAGTGCCAGGTAGCACAGGGCCGTCAGGGCGAACATCGAAGGCTCGCCGGTGAAGCTCTTGAACCGGAGCATCGGAAATCCTGCGAACAGGATATTCTGGCGCAGCGAACCCGGCATTTCGAAGCGTCCGACATCGAAGGTCCGGTTGGCCATGAAGTCGGCATTGAAGCCGAGAAAGGTCTGGGCGAACCAGTCGACGAATCCGTAGGCCAGAAGGAACCAGGCGCCGGAAAAGATGGCACCGTCCCAGCTCCGGTCGTAGTGCCGTCGTACCAGCAGGAACAGGGTCAGGCCGACCACCAGGTATATCGACTGGGTGACGTTCGCCGTCATGGTCAGCGGGAGGGCGAATCGCGGGTTGATCAGGCTCAGCCCGGCGAGGCCGTCGGATGCCGAGAGCAGGGCGAAGCGCGAAGCCAAGAACAGGATGCCGAGGCCGAGCAGGAAGGGCATCAATCGCGCGATCAGGTCGGCGTAACCCCGCAGGCCCAGCAACAGCGGGCCGGTCAGCGGCAGCAGCAGCATCAGGATCAGCAGATTGGCAGGCGTGGTTCCTTGAACCTGTGGTATCGCCAGAAACGACGTAACCGGCAACCAGACCAGCGTCGTCTTCAGCCAGAGCGCGGCGCAGCCACGCTCGTGCAAAGCCGACGAGGGTGCCGCGGCGATAACCGCCGCGGGTGATGCGGCAACAGCCGTCACCGCGCGACGGCCCCCATGCCGCACACGAAATCGAGCAGTTGCTGGCTCTTCACCGCCCAGCTCTGTCCCCGCGCGATGTCCACGCCGTCGGCAGCGCGACCGTCGCCGACCAGGGCGCGTCGCAGGCAGTCGGCGAAATTCTGTGCCGCATCGGCTAGCTGCACGAACGGGAGCGCGCGCCGCGCCAGCTCCGGCGTCCACGAAGCCACCACCGGGAGCCCGCTCGCTGCGTATTCGTAGAGCTTCATCGGGCTCCGGCCGGCGTTCGACGGATGGGAGGACAAGGGCAGCAAGCCCACCGAGGCATGGCGCAGATAGCGTGGCAGGTCTTCAAAGCGCACCGGGCCGAGAAAGCGGACGTTGGCGAGCGCGGCAAAGCGCGCCCTGATATGGGTGTCCGCCGGGCCGATCATGGCGAATGTCACGTCGGGCAGGTTCTGTGCCACCGCATGCAGCAGATCAACGCCGAAGCGTTGGTCGAATGCGCCGGCATAGATCGCGATCGGCGCCAGATCGGCGAGTTCGGGAGGGGCGCTGGCAATCGGGGCGTCGAGGAAGTTCTCCACGTCTACACCATTCTCGATCACCAGCACATCCTCCGCCCCGAGATTGCGCAGATGGTCGGCGACGGGTTCCGAAGTTGCAACGAACGCATGGGCACGATCGACCAACTCGCGCTCGGCCGCCAGCACCGAACGGTCATCGCGGATCTGCGCATAGAGATCGGTGGGCCGATACACCAGCCGGGCGCGCGGAAACGCATCGGCGATAGCCGCGAGCCTCGGTTCGTCGATGCATACGAGATCGGGCGTGGCGAACGATTGGCCCGCCAGTCCGCGCATCGCCGATGCATTTGTCAAGGCGCCGAAGAGCTTGTGGGGCCGTCGCGACAGGCGCCGGCACAGGGCCCACGGCAATGGACTGAACGGCACCAGGTCGATGACGCCATGGACGCACGCGCCCCCCGCGAACCAACGCGCGATGCGCTGGCGCTCGAAGGGCGCCCCCAGCCGCAGCAGATGGGCCGGCGTCACCGGTGGGCTCAGATGGGCCACCCGGTGCCCCATTCGAACCATTGCACGCGACAGATGGTGGGAACCGACGACGAAATCACCGCCAGTGGCGGTGTGGCTGAGGAACAGAATCTTCATGCGTCCTCGGCACGGCGCGGCGCCGGCCGGCGCGCGAACGGCACGCCGGCGACGGCAAGCTGCGATGCATCACGCGCCAGCAGCCGCGCAGCGGTAGGGTGCGGAGGTTTCACGACGCCTCCCAGCCCAGCAACATCCGCCTCGCCGACGGTTCCACCGCCCGGGTCAGGTCCGACAGAAACGCCTCCGCGACCGGCCACGCCTGCTCGGCTTCGCGGGAGTCACGGACCCGCACCGACGCCCGCACCAGCACGCCGTCGGGAATATGCCCCTCGAGGCCCTGCTGCAGGATGTGCATCCGGGTATCCCAGGCATCCTCGCTGAACAGATCGCCGATTCGCATCCAGTAGCTCACCGCTTCACCGCCACGTCTTCCGAGCGCCAACATGCGCTTGCCGGCAACCGCACCGGCGGTCGTTTCGATGCCATCGAAGCGCTTGCTGTCGAGGCTCGCGACCCGATAGCCCTGGGCCGTGTAGCACAGGTCGGGTCGATGCACCTTGACTTCCTGGCGCTGCCGGCGCCCCCAGGCAACGGCCAGATAGACGACGGCACCGTCGGCGTGCCGATAGGCGCGCATCACCACTTGATCGTAGGGCTGGTCGAGCGAAGGTTCGCCATCGACCGCGACATTCACCTGGATCAACGGGCTCGGCAGTTCGCGCCATTCACCGAATTGCCTCGGCAGCGCCGATTCGAGGTCGGCGACCTCCCGTACCTCGCTCAGATGGGGCGTCAACAGGCGAGCCGCGGCAGCGCCGAACACCAGCGCCAGGGCGACCAGCAGTGCGCTGCCGAGCGGCAGCGCCGGCAGGCGCGGAAGGAAACGACCGACGTCCATCACGAGGCCTCCGCGATACGCGCCGTGCGACCCAGACCCGGCATTCGGCTGAGTACGCCGTCTACGCTCATGATCAGCAGAAGCGCGGTGACGAACAGCACCATTCCCGAAAAGCCGTGCAGAAAGCCCTGTCCCGCGGCATCGCCCAGGTGGTAGGTGATCAGCGCCAGCACCACCACCCGCAACAGATTGGCACAGAAACTGATAGGTACGATCAGCAACGCCAGCACCGCATTGCGGGCGGCGGACTCGTGGCGCATCACGTTCATGTAGAGCAAGCCCAGGGCTTCCAGGGTAAACAGCGAGTTGAGACCGGCACACGCATCCGCCACCAGCAACTGGTACTGCCCGACGGTCAGCACGACACCGCTTCGCCCTGCCGGGTAGCCGAGCGCGTCCAGCAGATGCTGCGCCCCCCAGGAAACGGCAATCTTCATCGGCTGGGTCAGGACATCGACGACCGAGCCCGGCAGCGGCACCATGAAGCACATGAAGAAGAATGCGAACCACATGCGTTTCAGAATTCGAAGGCCGAAGAACAGCAGGGTCATGCCGACCAGCACGGGCACCAGGGAACCCACCTCGAGCAGGTAGACGCTTTGAGAGCGACCGATCACGAAGGTCGCGACGCCGAGCAAGATCACCGCCCAGCCGAGCAGCGGTGCAGGCCGGCTCGGCAGCCCCTCCTCGCGCACCTGCTTCGCACGAAACCACAAGAACCACAGCGACACCGCCAGCACGATCGGCCCATGGGCATTCTGGTCGGTGGCCCACAGCGTTCGAAACAGGTCGACGAAGCTGGGCACATAGGCCACCAGCAATGCGGCGAACATCACGACCCAGGGGAGTGCCGGGGGCCTCGGCCGGTTCGCTACACTCGCCTCCACGGCCCCCGTCCCGTTCCTATCGCTCGTTCAGGACGGCACCGACCATCGCCGCGCCTGCCTGGGTGACCATGTCGGCATAAGCCCGCACCAGGCCGACCCGACTGAGGTTGCGCCGGGTCACCATCAAGGCGCCACCGGCCCGCACCGCGACCGTCTGACCGTCGGCGAATCGACTGCCCGGAGGGGTGTCGATCAACACCACCTCATAGTGCTTCTCGAGGGCTTCGAGCGTTCTGGCGAAGCTCGGCCGGGCAAGAATCTCCTGCGGATTGGGCGGCAACGCACCGGCAGGCAGGAGCGACAGCGCGCGCAACGCCGGCACCCGCTGGGCCGCATCGAGGCCGGCGCGATCGGTCAGCAGCGCCGACAGGCCCGCCCGGTTGTCGACGCCGAACAAGGTGTGTTGCCGGGGGTGACGCAGATCGGCGTCGATCAGCAGCGTGCGCGCGCCCAGCTGCGAGAAGACCACGGCGAGGTTCGCCGCCAGCCACGACCGGCCTTCCTTTTCGCCTGCGCTCAGTATCGCCAGGGAACGATGGCCTGCGCCGCGTTGAAACCATCTCAGCAACAGTTGGCTGCGCACCGCGCGCAAGGCTTCGACCTGGTGCGCGAACGGATTGTAGGCGGCGACCACCTCGCGCGACACTTTGCTCGAATCCGCGGCGAGGTAGGGGTAGTCGAACTGGCGTGCGAGCGCGAAATCGATGTCCGCGTCGGTCAGCAGGCCAAGCCGCTTGGCCGCCTCGCCGAATCGCAAGCCCTCGTCATGCTGAACCTTGAGGACCCGCAGCGCATCGTTCGCGCTGAGCCGCCCTTCGGCCACGAGGATCGCCCCGATCGAGCTGTCGCGGGGCGCGATCGCCTTCAGGGAAGCCTGTTCGACGACGTTGTTGATGGTGTTCATGTCGGCACCTCCCGTCAGGCCGCCAGGCGGGCATTGCGGCCCGCGCGGCCGGGAATCACGCCGAGAACCGGCATGTCGAGGGAATCGCCGAGGTCGGCCACGCCGCGCACGCGCTGATCGGACAGTTCGCGCAGCAGCGCGCTGCAGACACCGAGCAGCAGTCCCAGGAAGGTCGCGACGGCGACGTTCAGCACCAGGGTCGGTTTGGAATGCTCGATCGGCGCGACGGCGGGCGTCAGCACGACCACATTGGTCTGCTGGTTCTCGCTTTCCAGACTGGTCTGGGCAAGCCGCTGGGTCACCATGTCGTAGGCTCGCTGGGCATTGTCGACGTCGCGTTTGAGCACATCGATCTGGTCGCGCTGCCCCTTGAGCTCCAGGACGCGTTGCTTCTGTGCATCGAGCGCCGCACGGATCTCGCTCTCGCGCTGGTCGTTGACCCGTGTCGTGGTGCCGAGCGAGCTGGCGATCCGACGCACCTCGGCGGCGAGGCGATCGCGCAGACTGGCGATCTCGGCATTGGCACGCGCCAGCTCCGGATGGTTGCGGCCGAGACGGCCGGCCAGTTGCTGGCGCGTCGCCTCCTGGCGGGCCAAGTCGGCCTTGAGGCTCTGGATCAGGCTGTTCTGCATCACCTCCGGCAAGGTTTCGGCCGAGCCGGTCTGCGCCTGTCGCGAACGGCTTTCGACCCGCTGCGCCTGTACCGCGCTCAATTGGCTCGACAGCTCCGCCAGACGCGCGTTCTCGACGTCCAGTCGCTCGTCGGTGGCGACGATCCCTTTCTCCTGTTGAAAGGCCGACAGCCTGCCCTGGGCGGCCTCCAGCTTTTCGCGCAGCGAAGCGGTGCGATCATCGAACCACAAGGCGTACTGGCGGGCGGGCTCGACCTTCAATTCCAGATTGGTATCGATGTAGCTTTCGGCAAAGGCGTTCGCGACCACCGCGGCAAAGGCCGGATCGCTGCCGGTGAATCCGATGTGGACGACGGAGCTTTCGCGCGAAGGCCGGACTTCGAGCTTGCGCTTGAGCAATTCGGCAAGCCAGATCCGGATGTCACCGAGGCCTTCGGTATCCGCCAACCACTGCTCGCGGGCCACCGGCGACTGGTCGAGCTTCAGGCGTTCGACGACACGGCGTGCGACGCGATCCGAATTGATGATGTCGACCTGGGTCGCCATGTAGCCGGGCAGGAACTGGGCAGGCACGCCGGAGCCCGGCAGCAGCTCGCCGCTCTTGACGTCGACCAGTACCGACGCCTCGGCAGTGTATTGCTTCTCGAGGATCAGGCTGATGCCCAGCGCCAGCGCGGCCGCAGCGATCGTCACCAATGCGACCAGCCAGGCGCGGGCGCGCAGGATCAGGAGGAATTGTTGGAAGGTCATGGCTCGGCCCCCGGATTCAGAACAGGCTCTCGCGAACGAAAATGACATCGTTGGGCTGCAGATGATCGCTCAGCCGGGGTTCGACCACACTGATTCGCCCGATCTCGTCCCGCCGGTGGATCTGCAGGCCTTTGGTCGTTCCCCGTGCAGTGGTTCCGCCGCCGGTGGCCAAGGCCTGCATCACGGTCATCTCGCGCCCCAGCCGAAATGCGCCCGGCCGTTGCACCTCACCGTAGATATAGAAGGTTTCGGCACGACCGACGAATATGACGTCGCCCCCCTGCAAGGTCAGATCGGTCGTCAGGTCTCCGCCGCGAAACAGCTCGGGCAGATCGACCTCACGCCGAAACGGCTGGCCGTCGCGACTGCCCAGCACCACCACCACGTCGGAACCGTCTTCGGCGACGCCTCCGGCCGCGGCCAGCATTTCACTGAGGCGGGTGCTGGCGGTTTCGAGCGGAAACCTGCCGGCCCGATTGACCCGGCCGAGCACGGCCACTTGGGCGCTCTTGAGTGCGAGCGGCAGAATATTGACCTGCGGACGGATCACGAAGCCACCTTTCTTGAGACGGCTGGCGATCCGGTTCTCCGCCTGCTGAATCGTCGCCCCGCCGACGGCGACCGAACCGATCAGCGGAAAGCTGATGCTCCCGCTCTCGGCGACCCGCGCCTCGGTCGTCAGATCCGGATTCTGGAAGACGCTGATCCGAATCACGTCGCCGGCACCGAGCACATAGTCGGTCTCGGCGGCCCACAGCGGCCGCGCCAGCGCGAGAGCGAGCATCGACACGAAGAAGGTGAGCCAGGTACGGCTGGCGAATGGTGGTCGCATCTGAATTCCGAGGTCGCGGTTACGGCGCTGTTCGCGCCCTTGTTCTGAAAAGCCTACTTCAAGCCGGCGACACCGCGCTCCATCGCCCCGGTCGCCGCGTCTGCTGCGGGCGATTCAGCCGCCGCAGGCGCTGTCGGCGCGGCCTGAACGCTGGCCGCCGCCGACGCCTCGGTCCGGGCAAACGCCCCCATGTAGGCGATCTCCGAGTGCTCGCGCAGACGTTTGATTTCACCACGCGCCAGTTCCGCCCGCTCCCGGTTCACAAGAAATTTTTCAATCAACGGACGCGCCGATTCACGATCGATGGGCTGGGCGACGGCGCTGGCAAGATGCACGATCGTGATCCCCTGGGGCTGGCGCACCAGGGCGATCTGGCCGTCCTTCATCGCCGCGAAGCGTGGTAGCAATTCCATCGGCAGTTGTTCCGCCGGCTTCGCGCTGGCGCCGGCCGAATACTGGATCCCCTGTGCCTTCAGCCAGGCAACGATGTCCTGCATGCTGCTGGCCGTTTCGACCTGGGCCTTGACCTCGTCATGGCGGGCCGGATCGACGCGGATGCTGAGCTCCTGCAAGTTGTAGATCCGCCGCTCGGCGAACAGGGCGGGATTGTCCCGGTAGTAGGCGTCGACCGCCTCGTCCGTCGGCGCGGCAGCGGCACCGGCTTTCTGCTCGAGGTAGGCACGTGCCAGGATCTCGCGCCGCGAGGCATCGATCACCTGCAGAACACGCGGGTCGCGATCGAGATGCGAAGCTTCGGCCTGCTGGACCAGCAACTGCTGGTCGATCAGCTTTTCCAGTACCTGCGCACCCGCGGCACGCGGGTCCGCAGCGTTCACGTTGCGCGTCTGCGACAAGGCGGTATTGATCTGATGGACGGTGATCTCGTCCGCATTGACCTTGGCTGCCACCTGCGTCGACGAGGCGGCACTGCCCGATTGACCGCACGCGGACAGTCCCACTGCGACGACAACGGCGCCTGTCATCCCGAACCAGCAATTTTGCATTTCCAACCCGACTCGAACAGCATTGCCCCGGACGGCAGCAGACGGCACGTCGCACGAGCACTGCACACACACAACAAAATGCGGCGGGGCGGTAAGACCGCCCCGTCGCAACCTGCTCGCCGAACCGTTCGGCGATACCGCTTCGCGCTCAATCTCCTCGCTGGAGACGACGCCTCGCGGCAAATCCGACCATGCCGATGCCGGCCAGCATCAACGCGTAGGCCTGCGGTTCCGGCACGGCCGTGACGCCGATCGCCAGTTCCACATTCTTCTTCTCGATGAAAGCATAAGCCATGTCCCCACCCCCATGGGCGGCGAGGATGTTCTGGATGCTGACCTGCCCGACCGAAATCGGCCCGGTGTCGATTGCCGCGACGCCGCTCCAGTTGTTGGTCGTGAAGTCGAGCATCGCATTTTCGACGAAACTGCCGGCCGAGATCCGATCCACATGGGTGGAACTCCTCGGCTCGAGCGGCTTGACGCGCAGCTGACCACTGGCCGCGACGCCGGCAGAGTTGCCGAAGTAGAAATAGTCGCCTTCCTCGGTCAGCGTGAAGGTGTCGAGCGTGAACCCGGGGTTGGCGGTGATCGTGAACGAGAACGTCGAGTTGGCGACCCGAATGCCGGCATCGGTCTGGGCCGAGAATCCGGGCGACCCACCCGGTGCGAAGTACAGGCTGTTGCCGAGCAGCGTGGGCGTGCCGAACAGACCGATGACGCCATCGTCGTAGGTGATGTCGAACGCCGTGGTGCTGAGCGTCTGGGTCGCCGCGTGCGCCCCGCCCACGCCGAGCGAAACGATGCACATCGCCAGCAACTTGCGCGAAAACTTCATAAGCAAACCTCCATTTCTATCCATTCGGTGAGTCGTGACTCCGCGTCACCCGCCGGAATCGACGACCCACGCCGATAGAGCATTGAACCCGGGATTCGGCGGCACCGTCTCTGCGGCCCGACTTTCTGCTGCCACTCACCTCGTGAAATGACAGATGCGAGGCTACTCGCCGCTTCCCGCTGTCATTCACGATACTCCGTGCACAACACCACGCAAGCGGGACTTACACATTGAAAAACATTATGGCATAGGGGCCATTTGCCCCAATATCCGCGTCAGAAGCGAAGATTCGCGCGAACCGAAGCGGTTGTCGCGTCGTAGTCGCGAGCATCGGAATCGGCATTCCGGCTCTCCCATCGGAGGGATGCACCAAAGCCGACGGCCCGCGAGTAGCGATAGTCTGCAGACAAACCGAGACGGGCCTGATTCTCGGTCCGATCGGCCTCGTCTTCGCTCAGGAACCCCGGGTCGCCGCCAAAATCGCGACGCCGATACTCGAGCATGGTGGCCACTTCCACCTTGTCGCTGACTTGCCAGGCCGGTCGCACCGCGATCGCCTCGGTGACGACGTAATTGTCCACGAGGTCTTCCTGCGCCCCCAGCTCGCGCCGGGCGTGGCCGGTGATCCTCAGTTTGCCGCTGGCCTGCCAAGCCATTTCGATCCGCCCGATGGCCCCTTGATAGTCGCGATTGTCCGCAAAATCGTAGCTGCGGGTGACGTAGCCCAGATAGCCGCTGAAGGTGGTAATGCCGGTCGGCGACCAGTTGCCGCTTACGCGATAGTCGGTCTGCCGGTACTCGCGGTCGCTGAAGCGGGTCGCGTTGCGGTTCGGATACTCGCCGTCGGTGCGGCCGAGCGAAAACACGATGCGCTCACCGCCGCGCCGCAGATAGCCCCCCCTCAGCATCAGGCCGCGGGCACGGTAGTCGGCGTTCGGCCGGGTATCGTCCGAATATTCGCTGGTGGTGCGGCTCGCGCCCGCGCCTAGGAACCACTTCGGCCCGATTGCCCGATCGCCCGTGAATTCGAGGCGGCGATACGTATTGACGCTGCGCTCGTCGCCCGTGAAGTCGTCGAAGCCACTGAGGCTCTGGGACTGGCGGGCCGCCAGGTGGCCCCGCCAAGTGCGCCCGACGACCCAATTCCAGCGCGCATCGGCGTCCAGTCCTTCGTAATCGAGGTGGTCGCTCTCGCGGTAGCGGGTCGCCGCCACGCCGACCGCTGCCGAAACGTCCTGCAGCCCGATCAGCCGGCTGTAGCTCGCGCCCAGCCTGGTCAGCGACACCAGATCGCTACGCGCCCCGCGATCCGGATCGCTGCCGTCCGGCAACCGATACAGATTGCTCTCGAAGAGGAGGTGTTGGGAGGCGTCGAACATCAGCCCGCGCTCCGCTTCGGGCTGCGCCGACGCCGTTCCCCAGACCGTGCTTGCGACCGCAGCCGCCAGATACTGCCAAGCTCGCATGTTCACAAAACCGACCCATCAAATATTGCACAATGTCCGCGTACCGGTGACGGTCGGCGGACCCTCAGGTGCCACAGCATGCCAGAGTCCGCCCGTTGCCCGATTCGCAACAGGTTACAGAATATGCCGATCTCGGCTGACACAATCTCCTTACACTAGTGGCATGTTCGCAGTTCTCGACCGCAACCCAGGCTTCCTCCGCTCCAGCTTCACGCTGACCCGCATGATCGAGGCGTTCGTCGACCCCATCGTGGTCGCGGCGACCTTGTTGTTGTGCGCGTCGGCTTTCGGCGAGCGCTTCTCCGCGCCCTACGTGATCCTCGCCCTGATGGCGTTCTCGCTCTCGTTCCCCGGCAACGTCCGCCTCGGCGATGGCCGTGGCAAGGCGGTGCGAAAGATATGCGCCAACTGGTGCCTGTTCGTGCTGATCCTGGGCGGCTTCGGGCTGGCCAGCGGCTACCACCTGTACTTTCCGCAGAACGTACTGATCGCTTGGGGGCTGGCGACGCCGCTCGCGCTGCTGGCGACCCACGCACTCGTCCGGCTGACACTGCCGCGGGTGATCGCGATCAGCCATGCGGAGCGGCGGGCGGTGGTGGCCGGGGTCAACGAAATCGGCGTACGCATCGCATCGGAGTTCCAGCAGCAACCCTTTCTCGGCACCAAGTTCGTCGGATTCTTCGACGACCGTGCGCGCGAGCGCCTGCCCGAGATCACCGAAATGCCACTGCTCGGCCGACTCTCGCAGCTCGCGGACTACGTCAAGCGCAATGACGTCGACGCCATCTACCTGGCGTTGCCGATGGCGACGCAGCCGCGCATCCTGAGTGTGCTCGACGACCTCAAGGACACCACCGCATCGATCTACTTCGTGCCGGACATCTTCGTCACCGACCTCATCCAGGGGCGCCTCGACTACGTCAGCGGGATGCCGGTCGTGGCCGTCTGCGACACGCCGTTCAGCGGCGTCAACGGCCTCGTCAAGCGCGCCTCGGACGTGCTGCTGTCATTGCTGATCCTGTTGCTGGTCTCGCCGGTGCTGCTGGCCACCGCGCTCGGCGTCAAGCTCAGTTCGCCCGGGCCCGTGATCTTCCGCCAACGCCGCTACGGCCTCGACGGGAAGGAGATCGTCGTCTACAAGTTCCGCTCGATGACCGTCACCGAAGATGGCGACAAGAGCTACACCCAGGTCACTCGCAACGACGCCCGGGTGACGCCGTTCGGCGCCTTCATCCGCCGCACTTCACTCGACGAGCTGCCCCAGTTCATCAACGTCCTGCAGGGGCGCATGAGCATCGTCGGCCCGCGCCCGCACGCCGTCGCAGTCAATGAAGCCTATCGAAAGCTGATTCCGGGATATATGGTGCGCCACAAGGTCAAGCCCGGGATCACCGGCTGGGCTCAGGTCAATGGCTTTCGTGGCGGCGACGACCTCGACCACATGACGCGAAGGATCGAGTTCGACCTCGAATATCTGCGCAACTGGTCGCTCACGCTCGACCTTTGGATCGTCTTCAAGACCGTCTGGATCGTGTTCCGCGATCGTCACGCCTACTGAGACCACGGGCTGCGGCACAACCGCCGAGGCCTGTCGGCACCGGGGAACTTCGTCCGGGCGGTGGGCGGCGAGCCACCCACCGCCTCGCGGGAAGGAAATCCGCGCTGCGACCGGCGTGGCTTCAGTACGGCAACGTGCGCCGATTGTTCAGGGCGATCCAGCCGCGGGCAACCCGATAGATCACCCACAAGGTCGCCGCGATGCCCACCACGAGGGCCAGCGGAATGCCGACGAAGGTGAAGAACAACACGTAGAAGGCGACAATCCATGCGGCGGCGTACCAGAAGGTGCGGATCTGCCAGCTGAAGTGGCTGTCCAGCCAAGTGCCGCGCACGTCCGAACGCTTCACGTAGTTCAGGATCACGGCGACGATCGACGGCAAGCCGCCGACGAAGCTGCCGAGCACGGTCGCCGCGCCACTGGTCACGCCGACCACCACGGCCACCGCATGAAGGCCGTAGATGATGTGGGTCAGGGTCACCATGCCGTCCGGTGCCGTGGTTGCGGCCAGTTCGCGGGCTGGCATGACTTCGGGCTCACTCATCTCAATTTCCTCTCGGGTTCGAACGCACCGGCCGCCAGCGCCACGAGCCGGTCGACCGCATCTTTCTCGGTAGCCCACGAACACATGAAGCGCGCGGCACCGCCGATGAAGGTATAGAAATGGACGCCCGCGGCACGCAAATGGTTCGCGACCCCTGTCGGCAAATTTACAAATACGCCGTTGGCCTCGCACGGCACATGGAGGGTCACGCCGGGTAGTCCGGTGAGGCCGGCGGCCAAACGGCGGGCCATCCGATTGGCATGGTCGGCCCGCGTCAGCCAGACATCGTCCTCGAGCATGCCGAGCCAGGGAGCGGCCAGGAATCGCATCTTCGAGGCAAGCTGGCCGGCCTGCTTGCAGCGCCACGCGAATTCGCGGGACAGTTCGCGATCGAAGAAGACCACGGCCTCGCCCAGTGGCAGACCCATCTTGGTGCCGCCGAGGCACAGCACATCGACACCGGCACGCCAGCTCAGGTCCGCCGGGCGCCAGCCGCCGGCCGCCACCGCGTTGGCGAAGCGCGCCCCGTCCATGTGCAGGTGGAGGCCGGCCGCATGCGCAGCCCGGGAGATCGCCGTCAATTCGTCCGCCGAGTAGACGGTGCCGAGTTCGCTGGCCTGGGTGACCGACACCACCCTTGGACGTGGATAGTGGATGTCCGAACGCAGGGTCACCAAGCGTCCGACTTCGGCCGGCGAAAGCTTGCCCTGGGTGGTCGCTGCGCGCAGCAGCTTGGTGCCGTTGGAAAAGAACTCCGGCGCACCGCACTCGTCGGTTTCCACATGCGCGCAGTCGGCACAGATCACGCTGTGGTAGGAGCGGCACAGGGCGGCCAACGACAGGGCATTGGCGGCGGTTCCGTTGAACACGAAATAGACGTCGCAGTCGCGCTCGAATACCTCGCGCAGGCGATCGCAGACCCGATGGGTTAGCTCATCGGCGCCGTAGGACGGCAGCCAACCGGCGTTCACGTCGATCAGCGCAGAGAGGGCCTCCGGGCAGGCACCGGCAGTGTTGTCGCTGGCGAATTGGAACGCCAGGTCGCCCGCGGATGCGCTCACTGTCCGATCCATCCGGGGCGGTGTGACGCCGAACGGACCGGCATCGCCCTGGCTGGCTGTGGGCGGACGTCGCGCATGCCCCTTAGAGCCCGAGCCGGCTCCAGATCTCGTCGACGCGGCTCTTGACCGCCGCGTCCATGACGATCGGCCGCCCCCATTCGCGGTGGCTCTCGCCCGGCCACTTGTTGGTGGCGTCCAGCCCCATCTTCGCACCCAGCCCCGCCACCGGACTCGCAAAATCCAGGTAGTCGATCGGCGTGTTGTCCACGATCGTGGTGTCGCGCGCCGCATCGACGCGGGTCGTGATCGCCCATATCACCTCCTTCCAGTCGCGCACGTCCACGTCGTCGTCGACGACGATGATGAACTTCGTATACATGAACTGACGCAGGAACGACCAGATGCCGAACATCACCCGCTTGGCATGCCCGGGATACTGCTTCTTCATCGACACCACGGCCATGCGGTAGGAACAGCCCTCCGGCGGCAGGTAGAAATCGACGATCTCGGGAAACTGCCGCTGTAGCAGGGGGACGAAGACCTCGTTGAGGGCGACCCCGAGCACGGCGGGTTCGTCCGGCGGCTTGCCCGTGTAGGTGCTGTGGTAGACGGGTGACTCGCGCATCGTCACACGCTGCACCGTGAACACCGGGAAGCGCGCCTGTTCGTTGTAGTAGCCGGTGTGGTCTCCATAGGGTCCTTCGAGGGCATCGTCGCCCGGCACGATCACGCCTTCGAGTACGATCTCTGCGCGCGCCGGCACCTGCAGATCGGAACCGAGACACCCCACCAGTTCGGTCCTGCCGCCGCGCAGCAGCCCGGCGAACTGATACTCGGACAGGCTGTCGGGCACCGGCGTCACGGCACCGAGGATGGTCGCCGGATCGCAGCCCAGCACGACCGCGACCGCAAACGGCTCGTCCGGTCGCGCACGGCAATGCTCGCGGAAATCGAGGGCACCGCCCCGGTGGGCAAGCCAACGCATGATCAGGCGATTGCGTCCGATCACCTGTTGGCGATAGATGCCCAGGTTCTGCCGCTTGCGGCCGGGTCCCCGAGTGACCACCAGACCCCAGGTGATCAGCGGGGCCACATCCCCCGGCCAGCAGTGCTGGATCGGCAGGCCGTCGAGATCGACCTCGTCGCCTTCGTGCACGACCTGCTGGCATGGCGCGCGAGTGACCGTCTTGGGGTTCATGTGCATGACCTGGCGCAGCATCGGCAACTTTTCCCAGGCATCGCGCAGGCCCTGGGGCGGCTCGGGCTCCTTGAGCTGAGACAGCACCCGGCCGATCTCGCGCAGTGGCGCCTGCCAGCCACCGGCCGGATCCGCGCCCATCCCCATCGCCACCCGTTCGGGGGTACCGAACAAGTTGGCCAGCACCGGCATGCGGGCCGGGCGACCACGCGATGTCGGCCGCTCGAACAGCAAGGCCGGACCGCCGGCGCGCAGCACCCGATCGGCGATCTCCGTCATTTCGAGATGCGTATCGACCGGCTCGACGATGCGCTTGAGTTCGCCGAGGGCCTCGAGTTGGCCGATGAAATCCCTCAGATCGCTGTATTGCACGGCTGCTCCGCCAATTGCCAGGCAGCCGTAATCCTAGCCCGGAATGCCGCATTCGTCGCGATCGCCGAGGTCGTGACGAAAGCGTAAGCAATCCTGTCGATGGGTTCCTCCCGTGCCCCACTTGCGGTTCAATCGATATCCTGAACGCATGGCCGCTGTCACCGTTGGCGCAGTGGCCGATCGAACCCACGGAGGATGCATGATCAAATGCAAGTGCGGTGCCGCCGGCTTGGTCTTCGCGTTGGCGAGCGCTTCGGCCCACGCCATCACGATCGAATTCGACTACAGCTTCGACGATGGGGCCGTCCGCCTGAATAGCGGTCAGCGCGCGATTCTCGACTACGTCGCCAACGAGTTCGGCCAGCGCATCGGTGATTCGCTGGACGCCGCGTTCTACAGCAGCATCAGCTTCTTCGATCCGGGCGCCGGCTCGAGCGGCGCCAATCTGCCCGGCGTGACCCAGACCGACCAGAATATCGCTGCCGATAGTCTCAGGATCTACGTCGGCGCCTCGGAGTTGGATGGATTCGGCACCAGCACGCTCGGCATCAGCGGCCCGGGCGGAGCGGCCGGCAGCGTGCTCGACCGCGGCGAGTCCGGCGTCGGCACGACCGACTTCGCGCCCTGGGGGGGCAGCATTGCGTTCGATTCCACGACCTCCTGGTACGTGGACGACGATCCGTCGAGCCTCGAACCCTTTTCCGGCATCGACTTCTATTCGATTGCGGTGCACGAACTCGGCCATGTGCTCGGCGTCGGCACGTCCGGATCGTGGTTCGCCCAGGTGGGTCCCGCCGGTTTCGAGGGCAGTGCCTCGCTGGGCGCCTACGCGGATGCCCTGGGCAGCCCCCAGGCCGGCGTCCCCCTGGCGCCCGGCGCAGGCCACTGGGCGGAAGGCACGCTGTCGTTTGCCGACGGGGCGCTGGTCGAAGCCGCGCTCGACCCCAGCATTCAGGCAGGCAGCCGAAAGGCGTACACCGACCTCGACTGGGCCGCCTTGTCGGATGTCGGCTGGGAAATCGCGCCGGCGAGCGCGGTACCCGAAAGCAGCAGCGTCGCGATGCTGTTGGCCGGGCTCGGAGTGATCGGCGCGACCGCCAGACGCCGTGCGCCGCGGGCGCTCAGGCACGACGCCAGCGGTTGATCTCGTCGCGGGTGGCCTGTGCCGCTGCGCGGGCCGCACTCGCAAAGTCGGCGCCACTGCCGGCATAGAGGATGGCGCGGGACGAATTGATCATCAGCCCGCCCCCCGCCGCCGTGCACCCCGCGGTCACGGTCGCTTTTACGTCCCCACCCTGGGCACCCACACCCGGCACCAACAGCGGCATGTCGCCGACGATGCGGCGTACCCGCGCGATCTCTTCGGGAAAGGTCGCGCCGACCACCAGCGCCAGTTGCCCATTGCGGTTCCACTCGAGCGCCAGCCGAGCCACCCGTTCGAACACCCGCTCGCCACCGGATTCGAGGAACTGCAGGTCGCTGCCGCCCGGATTCGACGTCCGGCACAGCAGGATCACGCCTTTGTCGGGCCAAGCCAGATACGGCTCGACGGAATCGTGCCCCATGTATGGGTTGACGGTCAGGGCATCGGCGCCGAACCGCTGAAAGGCCTCGATCGCGTACTGCTCGGCGGTGCTGCCGATATCGCCGCGTTTGGCATCGAGGATCACCGGGACTCCGGGATGGCGCCGATGGATGTGGGCGATCAAGGCCTCGAGCTGTTCTTCCGCCCGGTGCGCAGCGAAGTAGGCGATCTGGGGCTTGAATGCGCATGCCAGGTCGGCGGTGGCATCGACGATTTCACGGCAGAAGTGCAGGATCGCGTCCGGTTGATCGCGGATGGCAGCGGGCAGCCGGGCCGGATCGGGGTCGAGACCGACACACAGCAGGGTGTCGTTACGCGTCCAGCGCGCATGAATGGCATCGGTGAAGCGCATGAGCACTCGCTCCTCGGCGGGTTCCGGTCGATGGCGGCCGTGCGTCAGGCGCCGACCGGATGGAACAGATAGTCCAGCGCCAGCCCGACGAAAATCGCGCCACCGAGCCAGTTGTTGTGGAGGAAGGCCTTGAAGCAGCGCGCCCGGTCGCGGTCGCGGATCAAGGTGTAGTGGTGGATCGCGATCCCCAGCGCAACCGCCAGTCCGAGCTGGTAGATCCAGCCGCGCCCGGCGACGACGCCGACCCAGGCCATCAGCCCGAGCGCGGTCAGGTAGCAGGTCATGACCGCCGCCACGTCGAAACGGCCGAAGGTGATCGCCGAGGTCCGGATGCCGATCTTGAGGTCGTCGGGGCGGTCCACCATCGCATACTCGGTATCGTAGGCCACGGCCCAGAACACATTGGCCAGCACCATCACCCAGGCGATCGGCGGCAGTTGCTGCTGCAGGGCGGCAAATGCCATCGGGATGCCGAAGCCGAAGGCGATGCCGAGGTAGGCCTGCGGAATCGCCAGAAAGCGCTTCGTGAACGGATAGCTGGCCGCCAGGAACAAGGCCGGCAGCGACAGCCAGATCACCATCCGGTCGAGTGGCAGGATCAGCACGAAGGCCGCCAGCGCAAGGCCCGCGGCGAGAATCAGGGCCTCCTGGGTGCCGACCTCACCGGTGGCCAGCGGGCGGTTGCGGGTACGTTCGACATGGCCGTCGAATTCGCGGTCCGCATAGTCGTTGATGACGCAGCCGGCCGAGCGCATCAACACCGTGCCCAGTACGAATATCCACACCACGAAGGCCGACGGCCGGCCCATACCGGCCACCCACAGACCCCACAGGGTCGGCCACAGCAACAGCAGGATGCCGATCGGCTTGTCCAGCCGCATCAGCCTTTCGTAGAGAGAGAGTCGTTCGGATATCGTCGTCATGCGTGACCGTCGGGATGGCTGCCGTGGCCTTCGGGCAGACCGGGGATCGCGGTGCCATCTTACAGGCTCAGAATCGTCGGCAGGAACACCTCGCACACCAGCAGCGCCCGCCCCCTTCGCCGAAACACCGATCGACGCGCCCAAAGCGCGTTTCCGATCGGAACACCGGCAAGCGTGGCCCTGGTCAGCCGCGCATCGCGTCGGTCGAGCTTCCGCACCCGCAGCGGCGCGCGCCGAATCCTCGGATCCGCGAACAATGCAGCCCCCAATGGCCGGCTGCCGATATCGGCGAACAGACGCCAGCCGCCGCGTAGGTTGTGGCGCGGCAAGACCGATCGTGCATAGACCACGGCACGGCCGTCCGCGACCAGCAGCACTTCCCGCAACCAGGCCAACTCACCCCGCCGCAAGCCGAGCAGGCGGGCCTCGTCGCGGTGCGGCGGGGCCAGACGCTGGGCCAAGACCGCCACCCGCAGTTCGCGACACCGGCTGCGGATGCGCGCGGTCAGCGAACCCTGGTCGAGCAGCCATGGCCGCAGTCCGGCAACGGTGGCGCTGCGCGGTGGGCGGCGAAGCCAGGTTTCTCGTTCGAGGCGGGTCTTCATGGAATCCTGCGGGGCGGTTCGCCGCGCATGATACCCGCTCAGAGTCCCCCGACCGCCGGCGCGTCGACCGCCCCGTACCAGACCCACTCGAGCAAGGCGTCCTGGGCGGCGCGGCTGGCCCAGGACGAGGGGTCGTTGACCAGCATCGCGACCACGTGGCGCACGCCATGGCGGTCGAGCACGTAGCCGGCGATCGCCTTGGCGCCGTTGATGGAGCCCGTCTTGACGTGGGCGTAGCCGCGCGCCGGGCTGTCGCCGAGACGGTTTCGCGCAGTGCCGTCGAAGCCGACCAGGGCCAGCGAGGCGACGAATTCCGGCATCCACGGGCGGGAGAAGGCCACGTCCAGCATCTGCCCGAGGGCGCGAGCACTGATCGACTCGACGCGCGACAGCCCGGCGCCGTTCTCGACCACCAGTGCCCCGGTGTCGACACCGGCCAGCGCCAAGCGCTCGGCCAGCACCCGGGCGCCAGCGCGAACGCTGTCCGGTACGCCCCCGGCGCCGGCGCCCAGGGTCGCCATCAGGTGGCGCGCCTGTACGTTGTTGGACCACTTGTTCATGTCCCGCGCGATCTCCGCCAGGGTCGGCGAGCGGTCCATCGCCAGCGGTACCGCCTCGGCCGGCGTCACCCCGTCGAAGACGCGGCCGGTCAGGCGCCCGCCCAGTTCCTTCCACATCCCGGCCACGGCAAGCCGTGAATACTCGTCCGGTGGCATCGGTGCCACGTACCACTCGCGCTCACCGCAGGCGTCACGCCATTCGCCGCCGACCCGGATCACGGAGCGATTGCCCGGTGCGATCAATTCGACATCGAGGCGCTCGTCCCACTCGCCGCAGCCGCCTGGCGACGCTTCGAGCGCCGACACCACGGCCACCCCGTCGAGCGGCGGGTCGATCGTCAGCCGCGGTGGCCCGCCCGCCGGCGTCGGCACGAAGCGTAGGCGCAGCGCGGCAAAATTGATCATCAGCGGATCCGGCCCGATGTTGTACGGGCGGTTCCCCTTGCCGTCGAAGGCCCAGGCATCGAACGGCGGCAGGCGCCAGGCGCTGCGATCCATCACGACATTGCCCTGGATCTCGGTCACGCCCTTCTGCCGCAGCCCTCGCAGCAGACGCCACAGGCGCTCGAGGGTCAGCGCGGGATCCCCCTCGCCGACGAGATAGAGATTGCCGTCGAGAATGCCGTCCTTGGGCGCCTGATCGGCAAACACCCGGGTCTTCCAGGTATGGGTCGGACCGAGCACGTCGAAGGCAGCGAAGGTGGTCACCAGCTTCATCACCGAGGCCGGATTCATCGCCGCGTCGGCATTGTGGGCGATTTCGGGGACACGTTCGCCGACCTTGCCCACCCAGATCGCCACCGCATCCTCGGCGATGCCGACCTTGGACAACTCATCGGACACCGGCGCCGGAACGGCGGCCAGCGAGGGCAGCGCAAGCAGGCACACCAGCCCTCCCAACAGGCCCGTCAGCGACCGGCGGGGGCCAACCGGTCGGAGCCGTCTGATGCAAAACAGCATGACTTTGGAATCGATTCCAGATGGATGAGGCCTCGGCCGCAAAAGCTACCACGAAGCCACGCCACGAATTGTTACCGCGACCGCAAACGTGGCGACGCCGCCACGCTCTGCGCCGAACGGCCCGTGGCCGGCGACGGTCGGGGCTCAGGCGCCGAGCAGACCTTCCCGCCCGGAGAACCAGGTCGCCAACAGGGCGTCGGCCGCCGCCGGGCTGTCGGCGATCAGCCGACGCGCCTCGTCCCGCGCCAATTCGATCAGTTCGACATCGCGCTCGAGATCGGCAAAGCGCAATAGCGGCAGGCCGCTCTGGCGCGCACCGACGAACTCGCCGGGCCCCCGCAGGCGCAGGTCCTCACGCGCGATCGCGAAGCCGTCCCGGTTCTCGAAGATCACCTTCAATCGCGCCCGACCGTTGGCCGACAACGGTCGCGCGTACATCAGGATACAGACCGAGTCGTCGCTGCCGCGACCGACCCGGCCTCGCAACTGGTGCAATTGGGCCAGGCCGAAGCGCTCGGCGTGTTCGATCACCATCAGGCTGGCATTGGCCACGTCGACACCGACCTCGATCACCGTCGTCGCCACCAGCAGGTCGATCTCGCCGCAGGCGAAGGCCGTCATCGTCTCGGCCTTTTCATCTCCCCGCATGCGCCCGTGCAGCAGCCCCACCGAGAGTTCCGGCAAGGCCTCGCACAAGTGTTGGTGGGTATCGACCGCGGTCTGCAGTTCTAGCGCCTCCGACTCCTCGATCAGCGGACACACCCAATAGGCCTGGCGCCCCTGCAGGCACGCGTCACGCACCCGGCCGACGACCTCGTTCCGGCGCGTGTCGGCCACCAGCTTGGTCACCACCGGCGTGCGCCCCGGCGGCAGTTCGTCGAGCACCGAGACGTCGAGATCGGCGTAGAAGCTCATCGCCAAGGTGCGCGGAATCGGCGTCGCCGACATCATCAGCATATGGGGGCTGGTGCCCGCCTCCCCCTTCTCGCGCAGCGACAGGCGCTGGCGCACGCCGAAGCGGTGCTGCTCGTCCACCACGGCCAGTCCAAGCCGAGGAAAGGCCACCATCTCCTCGATCAGCGCGTGCGTACCGACCGCGAAACTCGCCTCGCCCGCCGCCAGCCTCGCCAGCATCTGCGTGCGCTGGCGCTTCTTCTGGCCACCGGACAGCCACACCACTTCGAGCCCGAGCGCGGCCAGCCACTGGGCGATCTTGCGATGGTGCTGCTCGGCGAGGATCTCCGTCGGCGCCATCAGGGCCGACTGGAAGCCGGCCTCGGCGGCCTGCAGCATGGCCAGTGCCGCGACCACGGTCTTGCCGCTGCCGACGTCGCCCTGCAGCAGGCGCTGCATCGGGTGCGCGCCCGCCATGTCGTCGGCAATCTCGCGCCAGGCCCTGCGCTGGGCGCCGGTCAGAGAAAAGCCGAGCACCCCGAGCAGGCGATCGGTCAGGCTGGCGTCGGGTTCCAAGCGGTGCGACCGCCGCGACCGGCGCGCCGCGTAGGCACGTCGCAGGGACACCTGCTGAGCCAGCAATTCGTCGAACTTGACCCGCCGCCAGGCCGGGTGGTCACGCGCCTCCAGCGACTCCGGCGCGACACCGGGTGGCGGGTGGTGAAGAATATCGATCGCCTCTGCCAGGTCCATCAGCCCGAGCCGCTGGCGTAGCTGCGCCGGCAGAGGATCCTGCAGCGGACGGCGCCGAAGTTCGGCATCGACGAGCTTGCGCAGGGCCGACTGGGCCAGGCCCGCGGTGGTCGGATAGACCGGGGTCAGCGCCTGTGGCAAGGGCTCGTCGGCCGAAACCACCCGCAAGCGGGGATGGACCATCTCGGTGCCGAAGAAGCCACGACGGGGCTCGCCGAAAACCCGCACGCGGGTACCCGGCAACAACTGTTTCTGAAGCTGCGGATAGAAGTTCAGGAAGCGCAGCACCAGTTCGCCGGAATCGTCCGCCGCGCGTGCCACCAGTTGCCGCCGTGGCCTGGCGACGATCTCGCTCGACCGCACCGTCAATTCGCACTGCGTGCTTTCGCCATCGTGCGTCTGCGCAACCGGCGTCAGCCGCGTCTCGTCCTCGTAGCGCAGCGGCAGGTGCAGCAGCAGATCGAGCGGCCCACGGATGTCGAGCTTGGCCAGCCGCGCCGCCAACTGGGGGCCGATGCCACCCCAGCCTCGGGCGCCGCGGGCCGCGTCAGGCATCCGCGCCCGCGGTCAGGCGAGCACCAGGATGGCGTCGGCCTCGACCAGCGCGCCCTTGGGCAGCTCCTTGACGCCGACCGCAGCGCGCGCCGGATAAGGCTCGGCAAAATGCTTGCCCATGATCTCGTTGACCTGGGCAAAATTGGCGAGATCCGTCAGATAGATGGTCAGCTTGACGGCATCGCCGAGGCTGCCGCCGGCGGCTTCGGCGACTGCCGAAAGATTGACGAAGACCTGCGCGGTCTGGGCCTCGAAGCCGTCGACCAGGGTCATGCTGTGCGGATCGAGGCCGATCTGGCCCGAGAGGTAGACGGTGTCGCCGACGCGTACCGCCTGCGAATACGTACCGATGGCGGCAGGCGCCCGGTCGGTCGAAATGATGGTGCGGCTCATGGGGGCATGCTCCTCGCGAAATCGGCGGCGGGCTCGCCGCTGCAGCCGCCGATTGTACCTTCAGCGCGCAGACGCCCGCCCGACACGGGACGAGCAAGGACCAGGAGAGGCTGCCATGAGCGACCAGATCACGAAACTCGAAGCACTCCTCGGCGGCCCCCGGGACGGGGCCCTGCTCCGCCATTCGCTGGGCATCGAGTACCTGCGCGGCGGGCGGACGCAGGCGGCGATCGATGCCTTCCGGCAGGCAGTCGCGTTCGACGCCGCCTATTCGGCCGCCTGGAAAAATCTGGGCCGCGCGCTGGCCGAGGCCGGGCAGGTGGATGACGCCCTGGCCGCCTATCAGGAAGGCATTGCGGTGGCGAACCGTCGCGGCGATCTGCAGGCCGCGAAGGAAATGACGGTATTCGCCCGGCGACTCGCCCGTCGGCCCGGCGGCGGCTGAGCGCCCGGGGCAACCAGCGACGCCACCACGCCGGGAGCACCTGCCTATTCGCGCGCGCGCAGCGTGACGTCGCAACCGAGCCGGTTGATGATCTTCTGCATGCCCTTGCGCGACCGGGTGTTGAACACCAGCGGTGCCATGAAATTGGCCTGCATGCCCGCCGTTGCAGGCGAATCCTGCCGCTCCGCGCGATGGACGATGACCGCCACCGCAGCATCCTCCGGCGCATTCAGTTCGATCCGGGCGGCTTCGTCGTCACTGATCGGAAACTCGTAATTCACGCCGAGAGTGTCGGCGCCGGCGACCGAGAAGACGACCTGCGGGTCGTCCACGCTTTGCAGCAGCAGAATCTTGGTCGCCCCTTCCTCATGCACCAGCGTGAACTTGGTGCACTCTTCGAATCCGGGCAGGCCGCCCGGGAACTCGATGATCTTGTCGGCACTGATTTCCAGCGCGCCGAAAACGGGACTTTCGATCTTCATCTGGACGCTCCCCTGTTACGCAACTGTTCCAGATTCCGACTCTAACGCATCGACATCACCCCTCTTGGGCCGAATAGGCCATGATTCCACGGCCTATTCCGCGTTGGCCGCTCAACGCGCGCGGACCACGATGCCTTCGCCCAAGCCCGCCTGCCGCAATTGCCGATGAGCCGCGTCGAGGGCATCCCGGTCGGCGAAGGGGCCGGCCACGACGCGGGCCTCGAGCCGCGCCGGTACACCCAGTTTGCGCACTTGCGCGAGCAACGCCTCTGCATTGCCTTCGATGCGGAAGACGCCGAGCTGCAGCAGCAGGCGGCCGCCTTGCGCCGCAGGGGCGGCTACCGGCACTGGTGCGGCAGCCGCCGCCACGTCGCGTCCGCCGTCCGCGGCGGCAGAGCCATCACCCCGACCCGACCCGGCGGTTGCCGCCGCATCGTGGGGCGCTTCGGGCATCGCGCCGGACCCGCGATCCTCGGAGGCGATCTTTTCGGGCGCCGAGCTCTCCTCCGGCGGCACCGTCGCCTCGTCGATGACGGCCGCAGCGGCGATTTCCGGCACGTCGCCCGGCACCGCAATGGCAGTACCGATCAGCGGTTCCCGAGGCGTGCTCACGACCGTGGCGGCGCCCTCCGCCCCACCGGCGTCGCCGCCGGCTGCCCCAGGCTCGGCCGGCGCTGCCTCGCCGGGCGGCATCGGCGGCGATGGCTCGAGCACGGCGAGCACCCCCAGCAGAATCAGGATCAGGCTGGCCCCGGCACCGACCCGGATCCACGCCTGCCGTGGTTCGTCCTTGCCCCCGGCGAGCGGCGGCGCATCAGGCTTCATCGCGCTCTCCTTCGGCTTCGCCGCGCTGCGCCAGCGACTTGACCAGCGCCGCCTCGGCCACCGAGATCCCGCAGCGCTCGGCGATCGCCTCCGCCTCGAGCCCCTGCCGCACCAGCATCACGGCCTCCCGATACTGGGGCGACACTTGTTGCGCCGCATGCACGCCGGCCAGGGCCTGTTCGAGCCGGACCACCTGCTCCCGCAGGCGAGCGGTTTCCTTGCGTTGCTCCTCTTGCTCACTGCGCAGCTGGCCGATGTCACGGCGCAATTGCTGCATTTCCAGCGCGACCCGTTCGGATCGATCGCCCCCCGCCTCGCCGTTCGCGACCGCGGTGGCAGGCGCCACAGCGACCGCATCACCGGCATCGTCCGGCGGCGCGATCCGCTCCGGCGGATCACCGCCAGCGGCCTCCGGGGCCGGTGGCGGGCGGCGGCCGACCTTCAGCAACTGGATCGCCACATAGATCGCGAGCAGGCCGATCAGGGTCCAGATCAGGGTGCGCACACCCATCAGGCCGCTCCGCAGCGGGACAGCGCCTGATCGAGGTCCCACAAGATGTCGTCGAGGGATTCCAGGCCGATCGAAAGACGCACCATGTCCGGCGGCACGCCGGCTGCGATCTGCTCCTGTTCGGACAACTGCCGGTGCGTGGTCGATGCCGGATGGATTACCAGCGACCGTGCGTCGCCCACATTGGCAAGGTGGCTGAACATTTCGAGGGCATCGATGAAGCGTTCGCCCGCGGCCTGCCCACCGCGGATGCCGAACGACAGGATGCCCCCCGCACCCCTTGGCAGGTAGCGCTCGACCAGCCCAACGTCGGCCCGCCCCGCCATGCCGGGGTAGTTGACCCACTCGACCGCAGCATGGGCATCGAGAAATTCGGCGACCGCCCGCGCATTCGCCACGTGCCGGTCCATCCGTACCGGCAGCGTCTCGAGGCCCTGCAGCAGCATGAAGGCGGAAAACGGGGAGAGCGCCGGACCGAAGGTGCGCAGCGTTTCCATCCGCGCCTTGGTCACGAAGCCGAAATCGCCGAAGGTCTCGAAGAAGATCACTCCGTGGTAGCCCGGCGAGGGCTCGGTCATCTGCGGAAAACGGCCGTTGTCCCACGGGAACTTGCCCGATTCGACGATCACGCCCCCCATCGTCGTGCCGTGCCCACCGATGTATTTGGTGGCGGAATGGACGACGATGTCGGCACCATGCTCGAGTGGCCGACACAGCCATGGCGACGCCAGGGTGTTGTCGATCAGCAAAGGCACGCCCTGCGCCCGGGCGATCGCCGCGACTGCCGCGATGTCGAGCACGTCCAGGCCCGGATTGCCGATGATCTCGCCATATACGACCTTGGTCCGGTCGTCGATCGCGGCACGGAAGTTCTCGGGGTCGCGGGGATCGACGAAGACCGTCTCGATGCCCAGCTTGCGCAAGCTGACGTCGAGCTGGGAATAGCTGCCGCCGTACAGATTGCGCGCCGCGACGATGCGATCGCCCTGCTGGCACAAGGTCAGCAGGGCCGTCATCTGGGCCGACAGGCCGGAAGCGGTGGCGAGCGCCGCACGCCCCCCTTCGAGGGCCGCCATGCGCTCCTCGAACACCGCCACGGTCGGATTCGAGATCCGCGAATAGACGTTGCCGAAGGTCTGCAGGTTGAACAGCGCGGCGGCCTGCTCCGGCGAATCGAAGACGAAGGAGGTGCTCTGGTAGATCGGGACCGCACGCGCGCCGGTCACGGCATCGGGTTGTTGCCCGGCGTGCAGGCACAGGCTTTCGAAGCCGTAGCGGTGATCGGGCATGGGTGATTCGGCCAGTCAGGAGACTCGGGGATAATAAAGGCCCCCGGGCTTCCCCACAACGCATATGCCATTGGATCCCGACCTGCTCTTGTTCTGGGCCAAGAAGGCGGCGGCACTGCTCGTGCTGCCACCCCTCGGCCCCCTCCTCCTGATCATGCTCGGCCTGCTGCGCCGGGGGCGTGGCCGACGATTGGCATGGCTGGGGCTCGCCAGTGCCTGGTTCTTCAGCGCGCCCGCCACCGTCGGCTGGATGCTCGACGCCCTCGAGCGAACCCCCTCGCCAACCATGGACCAGCTCTCCGGAGCCCAGGCGATCGTGATCCTGGCCGGCGGCCAGCGACGCCACGCGCCGGAGTTCGGCGGCGCGACGGTCAATGCCCTCAGCCTCGAGCGCCTGCGCTACGGCGCCCGGCTGGCGAGACGGACCGGCCTGCCGGTGTTGGTGAGCGGCGGCCGGGTCAGGAACGACCGCCGGCCGGAAGCGGATCTGATGGCGGAGTCGATGGCCGCAGACTTCGGCCTGGCGGTGCGCTGGCGCGAGACCGAATCGCGCGACACCGCGGAAAACGCCCGCAACAGCGCGGCCCTGCTGTCCCCTGCCGGCATCCGGCGCGTCGTCCTCGTCACCCACGCCGCCCATATGGCGCGGGCGCAGGCACGCTTCGAAGCCAGCGGGCTGAGCGTAGTGCCGGCCCCCACCGCGTGGCTGGGCGACCCCGACGGAAACATCGGTGCGCGCGATCTGCTGCCGACGCCGCGCGCCGCATTCGCCGGCTGGTACGCCGCCCATGAATGGCTGGGGCGGCTGGCCTACGCGCTGCGGGACCGACTGCGCGGATGATGCGCGCGGCGGGCACGCCAGCCGATCGCGCCGACGCCCACCAGCGCCAATGCCAGGATCGACGGCTCCGGCACCGGCGGAGGGTCGATCACCAATACGCTGGCGCCGAAATCGGCGACGCCGACGATGCCGCCGTCGTCGAGGGTCAATCCGAAATCGGTGTTGCCGGCGATGATGATATTGGTGATCGACCACTCGATGCGGTCGTTGAACTCCCCGTCGAGTTGGCTGAATCCGAAGCCGCCGAAAGTCCGACCGAGGTAGAACGGGTCCACCAGATCGAGCGCGAAGCTGCCGCTGACCGGCGCGATCGCGTCGCCGACCAGGCCGGAAAAGCTGGCATTGAAAGCGGGGTCGTCGCTGAACAGGCGATAGGACCACTGGGCCGCCGAGAGGTCCACCGTATTGCTGAAGTGAACGGTGCTCTTGAAGGCGGCGAAGTCACTGCTGTCCGGCAGTGCGGCGCTGTCCACGATGAAGCCCACGTCGAAGGGCGTGCCGAAGGTGATCTTGTCGGCCGGCGAGCGCATCGTCACATCGAGTCCGGCCCAGCTACCCGTCGTCTCGAGCACCTGTGCGGTCGCCGCCAGCGGCGCCGGCATCATCACCAGCGCCCATCCCGTTCGTCCCTCGCCCACCATCACGACCCGGCCCCGTTTCGTTGGATACCCGAAAAGCATGCCATCGGCCGACGTACGATGGGCCGCCGTTAATCGATTCAGCGGCGATCGAAGGCCCTCAGCGCCCCTCGAATCCCGGCTTGCGCTTTTCGAGAAAGGCGCTGACACCCTCGGCGAAGTCCGCCGTCGCCGAACAGCGTGCGAAGGCCTCGGCCTCGCTTTCGAGCTGCGCCGCGAGCTGCCGGTCGTGGGCACCGTGAAGCAGACGCTTGATCTCGCCGTAGGCGTGACGCGGGCCTTGCGCAAGGCGGCGGGCCAGCGCCGCAATTTCGCCGTCGAGTTCGGCCTCGGCCACGACCCGGTTGACCAGGCCCAGACGCAACGCTTCGGCAGCATCGATGCGCTCGGCCAGCAGCAGCATCTCCATCGCCTTGCGGATGCCGATCTGGCGCGGCAGAAAATACGACATGCCGCCATCGGCCGACAGCGCGATCGAGGCGTAGGCCGACGTGAATTTCGCGTCGTCCGCACAGACCGCGAGGTCGCACCCCAGCATCAACGACAGACCGAAGCCGGCACATGCGCCCCGGACCTTGGCGATCGCCGGTTGGTGCATCTCCTGCAGGATCATGATGGTCGGATTGATGTACTGCTCGATCATTGCCCGGAAGGCCACCAGCCGTGACTCCGGCGAAACCTTGAGATGGGTCGCAAACTCGCGGATGTCGCCGCCGGCCATGAAATGCTCGCCGGCCCCTTCGATCACCAACACCGCAAAGTCGCTGCGACCGCGCAGTTGCTTGAGACAGCGAGCGAGATCATCCATCATCTCGACCGAGAGCGCGTTGAGCACCTCGGGCCGATTGAGCTTGAGCGTGGCGACGCCGGCAGCGACGTCGAGCAGTACGGTCTGGGCCATGGCGATACTCCGGCACGAGAATCGAACCCCGCAACGATAGCACCTGAGCCTCGCCGCCGCTGCCATCCGGTCCAGCGAAACGCGTTCGCAAAGACCCGTCCATGACCCCGAACATCGAAATCCGACCCACCGACCTGTCCGATCCGGCCGAAGCCGCCGCTTGGTTGGCGCTGCTCGACCACTATGCCCGCGATCCGATGGGCGGCGGCCGACCGCTCTCGCGCGAGGCACGCGAGCACCTCGTCGCTCGCCTGCGAACGCGGCGAGACTTCGTCGGCGTGATGGCCTGGGCCGGCAATCAGGGGCTCGGCCTGGCCAATGGCTTCGAAGGATTCTCGACCTTTGCCGCGCGGCCCCTGCTGAATCTGCACGATATCGTCGTGCGCGACAGCCACCGCGGCCGGGGCATCGGCCGGCGCCTGCTGCGGGCGATGGAGGCGGCGGCCCGGCAGCGGGGATGCTGCAAGCTCACGCTGGAGGTGCTGTCCAACAACCACCGCGCCTTGGCGAGCTATCGCCACTTCGGCTTTCGCGACTACCAGCTCGACCCGGAGGCCGGTGTGGCGCACTTCCTGGAGAAGCCGATCGACGCGCCACCGCCCGCTGAGCCGGCGGACGCACACGCGCTCACGCGGGAATGAGGGGGTGGTTTGAGAAGGCACCGCGTCGCGCCGGCGGCCGATCCCGGCTTGCCCGTCAAGGCCGTCACGGGCGGCCATCATTGCAGTTCATCTAACCCTTCAGCCGCGTCCACCGGCACCCGTAGTAGGGGCATCCTCCCCAACTTCCGACGGAGCGCCCGGACGATGGAGCTAGCAGACCTGATTACCGCCGCGACTGGACTACTTCGCCTGCCCGAACGCGAGATCCTGTTCAGCGAGGGCGAAGCCGCAGACGTCACCTACCTGTTGGTGGACGGCCGCGCCGAGCTGCTGGTCCAGGGCCAGACGATCGAGGTCGCGCAACCCGGCGCATTCCTCGGCGAGCTGGCGCTGATCGAACCGGACCAGCCCCGGCCCATGAGCGTGCGCGCCGTGACCGAATGCCGACTCGCCCGCATCGACAGCGAGCGCTTCGAGGAAATCGTCGCCCGCCATCCCCAGTTCGCCGTGGATCTGATGAAGGTGATGGCCGAGCGCCTGCGCCGGGCCCGACTGCAGGTCGCCTGAACCGAGCGCCGGCCACCGGCCGGCTCAGATCACGCCATCCCGGCGTAGCCGCACCAATTCCTCGGGCGAACGGCCCAGCACCTTGCCCAGCACCGTCTCGGTATCGCCGCCCAGCTGCGGCGGCGGCGCGTCATACGCCACCGGTGTCGCCGACAGGCGCATCGGGCTCGCCACCTGCGGAATCCGCGTCCCACCCGCTCCCCGTTGTTCCACCCGCAGCCCCCGGGCGGCAACCTGGGCATCGGCAAACACGGCAGCCAGGTCGTTGATCGGCCCGCAGGGTACGCCGACCGCCTCGAGGGCAGCAATCCATTGGGCGGTCGAACGTTGCACGGTCAGCGACTCGAGCAGCGGAATCAACGCCACCCGGTTCGCCACCCGCCCTCGATTGCGCGCAAAGCGCGAATCCAGCGCCAGTTCCGGCGCGCCGGCCTCTTGGCAGAAGCGTGTGAACTGGCCGTCGTTGCCGATGGCCAGGATCATGTGGCCGTCGGCGGTCGGAAAGTCCTGATACGGCACGATGTTGGGATGGGCGTTGCCGAGGCGATTCGGCGGTTGGCCCGTGGTCAGGAAGTTCATCGCCTGATTGGCGAGGCAGGCGACCTGCACATCGAGCAACGCCATGTCGATATGCTGGCCGAGCCCACTGTCCCGACGCCAGAGCAGCGCGGCCTGGATCGCATTGGCCGCATACAGGCCGGTGAGAATATCGGTCAGCGCGACGCCGGCCTTGATCGGCCCGCCGCCGGGCTCGTCGTCCCTGCGGCCGGTGATGCTCATGAGGCCGCCCAGCCCCTGGATCAGGAAATCGTACCCGGCCCGCGCGGCGTAAGGGCCGCTCTGCCCGAAGCCGGTGATCGAGCAGTACACGAGGCGAGGATTGATCGCCTTCAGCGAATCGTAGTCGAGGCCATAGCGCGCCAGCGAGCCGAGCTTGTAGTTCTCGATCAGCACGTCGCTGGCGGCCGCCAATTCGCGCACCAGCGCCTGTCCCTCGGCCCGCGTGATGTCGATCGTCACCGAGCGCTTGTTGCGATTGGCACACAGGAAATAGGCTGCGGTCTCGGTGTCATGACCGCTGTCGTCCTGCAGCCACGGAGGTCCCCAATGGCGGGTGTCGTCCCCGCTGCCCGGACGTTCGACCTTGAGCACTTCGGCACCCAGGTCGCCAAGAATCTGGGCGGCCCAGGGCCCCGCGAGGATGCGCGACAGATCGAGTACGCGAATGCCGGAGAGCGCCCCCATCAGTTGGCGAAGGCCTGCAGCCCGGTGATGCCGCGTCCGAGGATCAGGGCGTGAATGTCGTGGGTTCCTTCGTAGGTGTTGACCACCTCCAGATTGACGACATGGCGGATCACCCCGAATTCGTCCGAGATGCCGTTGCCCCCCAGCATGTCGCGCGCCGTGCGGGCGATCTCGAGGGCCTTGCCGCAGGAATTGCGCTTCATGATCGAGGTCAGTTCGACCGGCGCCTGGTCGGTCTCCTTGAGTCGGCCGAGCCGCAGGCAGCCCTGCAGCCCCAGCGTGATCTCCGACAGCATGTCGGCGAGCTTCTTCTGGACCAACTGATTGGCCGCCAGCGGACGGCCGAACTGCTTGCGCTCGAGCACATAGCTGCGGGCCGTCTGGTAGCAGAACTCGGCCGCACCCAGCGCCCCCCAGGCAATGCCGAAGCGGGCCGAGTTGAGGCAGGTGAACGGGCCCTTGAGCCCGCGCACCTCGGGAAAGACGTTCTCCTCCGGCACGAACACCCCGTCCATCACGATCTCGCCGGTGATCGACGAGCGCAGGCCGACCTTGCCGTGGATCGCCGGCGCCGACAGTCCGGCCCAGCCTTTCTCCAGCACGAAGCCACGGATATCGCCGGCGTCGTCCTTGGCCCACACCACGAAGACATCGGCGATCGGGCTGTTGGTGATCCACATCTTGCTGCCGGAGAGCAGAAAGCCCCCGTCGGTGCGCCGAGCGCGGCAGGACATGCTGCCCGGGTCGGAGCCGTGGTCCGGCTCGGTGAGACCGAAGCAGCCGATCCACTCGCCGCTCGCCAGCTTCGGCAGGTATTTCCGCTTCTGCTCGTCGCTGCCGAACTCGTTGATGGGCACCATCACCAGCGAAGACTGCACGCTCATCATCGAGCGGAAGCCGGAGTCGACCCGCTCGACCTCGCGCGCGATCAGGCCGTAGCTGACGTATCCCAAACCGGCACCGCCGTAGGCCTCGGGGATGGTCGAGCCGAGCAGGCCCAACTCGCCCATTTCGTCGAAGATGCGGCGGTCGGTGCGCTCCTCGCGGAAGGCCTCCAACACCCGCGGACCGAGCCGTTCCTGGGCATAGGCCCGGGCGGTGTCGCGTACCATTCGCTCTTCTTCGGTCAGTTGCTGATCGAGCATCAGTGGGTCGAGCCAGTCGAAGCTCGGTCGGGATCGGGTCATCGAGAACGCCTCTTCGTCACGGGCGCGCAGACGCACGCTGCCGGAACCACAATCTAGTCTGCGGCAGGCCGCGCCACAAGCAACAATTGGTCGAGGATCCCGATTCGAGGTCCGTCGGCCTCCGCGACAATCGGCCCTTGTCGTGACACGATGGCTTGACCTTGCGAATCGAGCGCGCAAGATGGGCGCCATGACCGTGGAAACCGCAGTTGGGCAGGTCCGCGCGTGGGCCGGGCCGGCTGTCTCGAAGGAACCGGCGACGCATCCGTTCTCGTGCATCGATGACGGGTCGGCCTCCGGCGAGCGGCCCGGCGCGACCCGCAAAGTGCCCCGGTCGCGGCTGGCATGGGCGCTGGGGCCCCTGCTGGCAACCCTGATGGCAATCGGCTGCACGTCGAATCCGGCCGTCGGTGAGACCTATACGGACTGGGACCGGGCCGGCGGCTGCAGCAGCGGCGAGACGCAACCCTGGGGCGTTTCGCTGGGCGGAACCGCGCTCGGTCCGTGCATGTTTCCGGGGCGCTTCGTCTGGGTCACGTACGACGCCTTGTGGTGCGGCAATTGCGCACGGCAGGCCGGCGCCAGCGGCGCGGCAGGCCGCCGGGGCCCCGAAAACACCGTCTTCGTCGTCGTCGTCGGCGGCGGTCGCGATCCCCATCGGCCGGCCACCGCAGCGGAACTCGACGGGCGGGCCGAACGCCTCGCCCTCGACCGGCGACACGTGGTCTCGGAAGGCGCCACCCAGCGCATGCTGCCGCAGCACGCGCTGATCGGGCCGGACGGCCACACCTGGTGGCGTCACGTCGGCGAACTCGACACCGACGCAATGCTCGCAACCCTCGATGCCTTCCAGAGCGGCTCCCGCCAGCCACCGGACTTCAGCCGATGATCGCTTGCCGCGGCCCGACCCTCGAGGTGGTCGTCGAAGTCCCCCGCGGCAGCTTCCTCAAACGCGGTTCGAACGGTCACGTGGACTTCGTCTCGCCCTTGCCCTGCCCCTTCAATTACGGTGCCGTCCCCAGCCATATCGGGCTCGAAGGCGATCTGCTCGACGCGCTGGTGCTCGGTCCCAGGCTGCCGGCCGGCCATCGCCTCGCGGTGCCCAGCTGGGGCGCGATCGTGCTCACCGACCGGGGCCTCGTCGATCATAAGCTGGTATGCAGCGACCGGCGTCCGAGCGACGCCCAGATGCGATTCGTACTGCGCTTCTTCCACTTCTACGCCGCCTGCAAGGCAGCCCTCAATCTTTGCCGCGGGCAGCGCGGGCGCAACGCCTGCGACGGCTGGTGCAGTGCCCACTTCGCGGTGGACAGTGCGACCCCGCGCGACGACCATTGGCAGGGTCCGCGGGTAGAATTCTGACGATATCGCCAGCCGCCAGCCGCGTGCCGCCGTACCTGCCACGACCATCCCTCCACCGATCATGCCGCGCAAGCCACTTCGCCTCTTCGCCCGCCGCCTGCTCGCTGCCCTGGCGCTGGTGTTCCTGCTGCCGGTCACGGCCGGCGTCGCCAGCCATCTGTTGCAGGACCGGGCCGTGGACTGGCGCACTGCGCGCCGCGACAGCGCCGGCATGGCGCCGGTCGCAGCACGCACGCCGGAGGCCGTCATCCAGGTCTATGCGGCACGGGCTTTCCGCTGGCGCGGGGCCTTCGGGGTGCATACCTGGTTCGCGACCAAGCGCTCCGGCGCCGAGCGCTACACCCGCTACGAAGTGATGGGCTACGGCCTAGGCCGCGGCGCCAAGGCGGTACGCATCCATGGCGGCACACCCGACGCCTACTGGTTCGGAAACCGACCGCAGCTACTGCGCGAGTTGCGCGGCGGCGCCAAGGTCGACGCCCTCATCGAACGTCTCGATCGGGCCGCCCGCCGCTATCCCTACGACAAGCAATATCGCGTCTGGCCCGGCCCCAACAGCAACACCTTCGTCGCCTGGCTGGCGCGGGAACTGCCGGAACTCGCCCTCGATCTGCCGCCCACCGCCATCGGCAAGGATTACCTGCCCCATGACCGCTGGTCGTCGACTGCACCCAGCGGCAGCGGCCTGCAGGTTTCCCTGGCCGGGCTGGTCGGCTTCATCCTCGCCCCGGAAGAGGGTTTCGAGGTCAATCTCCTGGGGTTGGTCGCCGGCCTCGACTTCTCGCCGCCGGCGCTGAAGCTGCCCGGCCTCGGACGGATCGGCCCGAGCCCGGACCCGGCGCTGCCGCGAGCCGGCTGACGCGCGCGGCCGAGAGACGACTTCCCGGAACCGTGCAAGCATGAGCGTTCGCCTGCGGGATTTTCGAACCGACGACCCGGCCTGGATCATCGCTGCCCACGGCGAGGTCTATCGACGGGATTTCGGCTTCGACGATGCCTTCACGCACAGCATCGACGAAAAGGTGCGCCAGTGGCTCGCCCGTGCCGACCCCCTCAAGCGCATGTGGATCGCCGAATGGGACGGCGAACGGGTCGGCTGCATCGCGATTTCCGATGCCGGTGACGCCACGGCCTTCCTCAACTTCGTGCTGGTGCTGCCCGCCTACCGGAGGCGCCAACTCGGGCGCCACCTGCTGGCGACCGCGCTGGACCACGCTCGCCGCTGCGGCCAGCGCGAGGCACGGCTGGAAACCTACGCGTGTCTCGAAGCAGCGCGGGCGCTCTACCACCGTGTCGGCTTCCGCCGGATCGCGTCATGCCCGCCGGAACCCAGGTACGGGCGGCTGATCGTGTCCGAATATTGGCGCCTGCCGCTCTAGAATGTCGCACGATCCCGTTCGGTGCCGCCGGCGATCGCTGCCCCGGACTCCCGCGCTTCGGACCGACCACGTATAGTCCGCAGTCCCGCCGCCACCGCCGCCCCGATGCCCCTGCCCGAATACGAACCCACCCGCTACGACGCTCAGCTCGCCGCCAAGCTGGCGCGCTTCCGTGCCGATTTCGCCGACCTCGATTTGCCCACTCCGGCGGTGTTCCGCTCGCCACCACTGGGCTATCGGATGCGGGCGGAGTTCCGCCTGTGGCATGTCGAGGGTCGCGTGCATTACGCGATGTTCGACCCGGCCGAACCCCGCAAGCCGGTGCTGATCGACGCGTTTCCGCCGGCCGCGGCGCCGATCGCCGCGGTGATGGGGCCATTGCTCGAGGCCCTTAATCGCGACGAGACGCTGCGACGGCGCATTTTCCAGCTCGAGTTCCTGGCGACACTCAGCGGCGAGCGGATGGTGAGTCTGGTCTACCACCGCCGCCTCGGCGACGACTGGCTGCGGGCCGCCACCAAGCTGGCGGCCGAGCTCGATCTCGTCGTGATCGGCCGCAGCCGTGGCCAGAAATGCGTGCTCGAGCGCGACTGGCTGCTCGAACGCATCGTGGTCGACGGCTACCAGTTCGCCTATCGCCAGATCGAGGGCAGCTTCACCCAGCCCAACGGCGAGATCAACTGCCAGATGCTGGCGTGGGCGAGGCGTCAAGCTACCGGCATCGGCGGCGATCTGCTGGAGTTGTACTGCGGCAACGGCAACTTCACAGTGGCACTGGCCCCCCTGTTCCGGCGCGTGCTGGCGACCGAGGTGAGCAAATCGTCGGTCGCCGCGGCGCGGCACAACCTCGGCATCAACGGCATCGACAACGTCGCCCTGGTGCGCATGGCCAGTGCGGAGATCAGCGACGCGCTGGACGGGGGCCGTCCCTACCGGCGCCTGCGAGAAGTGGATCTCGCGGCCCACGAATTCTCGACCCTGTTCGTCGACCCGCCCCGGGCCGGGCTCGACGAGGCCACTCTCGGCCTCGCCGCCCGCTTCGATCACATTCTCTACGTCTCCTGTAATCCCCAGAGCCTGCACGCCAACCTCACGCGCCTCTCGGCCAGCCATCGCATCGCGGCAGCCGCCGCCTTCGACCAGTTTCCCTACACCCATCACCTCGAGTGCGGCGTCCTGCTGCAGCGCATGCGTTGACATCGTCGGCGGGGGTTGCGCCGGCCGCGCGCCACCGGTCACGGCCGCGCTTGTAAGGATCTCGGCGCCCGCCTATAGTCGGTAGCGGACCGGGCGGGCCATGCCATCGGGCTCGCCGCCGACGACGCACGGACTGCGCACGGAGGGAGACGATATGAAGACCCGCATTGCGGCAGCAGCCACCGCACTCCTCACCATGGGCACCGTCACGCCCATCGCCGACGCGGCAGGTATCGTCTTCTCGGGGCCACTGCAGGTCATCGAGTTCGACACTGGCGCGGGCCGCTACTCCGGCGTCGCGCTCGGCACCCTGTTTTCGGGGTTCATCGACGACACCAGCTTCGCGGGCAGCATCTCGGACGGTCTGACCCGGACCGATTTCGACTGCTGCATCGCGGCCGGCGGCCTCGAACTCCACGACGATCTGCTGCTGGACGCCGGCCAGGCCGCCCTCTTCAACCTGCTGGCCGGCGCCGGGCGGTTTGCCGAGGGCGATCTGATCGACCTGGTGGACATCGAAGGCGACACCGACACCGGGGCAGGCCGCATCGAAGTCGGCCTTTCCTTCGTGTTTGCGCCGACGACGTTCAGCGGCCCGTCCGACGTATCGATGTTCGATCCGGGCAAGGCCAGTGCCGCAGCGTTCTTCCTCTTCGAGGAAAGTGCTGTCGGCGCCGACATCTACTCGGGAATCGGGCCGATCTCCGCGGTGCCGTGGCCCCCTTCGGCCTGGCTGATGGGCGTCGGCCTGGCGATCGTCGCGGCCGGCACCGGACGCCGCCGCTCAGGCTTTGGCCAAGTGCCGGCCTGACACCGACCGCCGCCGGAGCATCGATGCGCCGACACACCATCGCCGTCATCGCGGGTGACGGCATCGGCGTCGAGGTGATGCCGGAAGGGCTGCGCGCGCTCCAAGCCGCGGCCGGGCGATTCGACATCGAGTTGGCCTTCGAGCCCTTCGATTTCGCCAGTTGCGACTATTACCTCGCCCATGGCCGCATGCTGCCGGAAGACTGGTTCGACACCCTGCAGGCCTTCGATGCGATCTATTTCGGTGCGGTCGGCTGGCCGGCGAAGGTGCCCGACCACGTCTCGCTTTGGGGTTCCTTGCTGCAGTTCCGCCGTGCATTCGACCAGTACGTCAATCTGCGCCCGTGCCGGCTGACGCCGGGCATCCGCAGCCCGTTGGCCGGCCGCAATCCCGGCGACATCGACTTCTACGTGGTGCGCGAGAACACCGAGGGCGAATACTCCAGCATCGGCGGGCGCATGTTCGAAGGCAGCGAACGCGAGATCGTGATGCAGCAAACGGTGATGAGCCGTATCGGCATCGACCGCGTGCTCGAGTACGCCTTCTCGCTGGCGGGGCGCAGGCCGCGCCGCAAGCTGACTTCGGCCACCAAGTCGAACGGCATCTCGATCACGATGCCCTACTGGGACGAACGGGTCCGGGCGATGGCGGAGCGCTACCCGGACGTCACCGTCGATCAGTTCCACATCGATATCCTGACCGCCAACTTCGTGCTCCACCCGGACTGGTTCGACGTGGTCGTCGCCAGCAACCTGTTCGGCGACATCCTGTCCGACCTGAGCCCGGCCTGCGCCGGCACGATCGGCATCGCACCGTCGGCCAACATCAATCCGGAAGGCCGCTTTCCGAGCCTGTTCGAGCCGGTACACGGCAGCGCCCCCGACATCGCCGGGCGCGGCATCGCCAATCCGATCGGTCAGATCTGGTCGGGTGCAATGATGCTCGAGCACCTCGGCCACGACGACGCCGCCAACGCCATCGTGGCGGCAATCGAGAGCGTGCTGGCCAGTGCGAACGCCGCCACGCGGACACCGGATCTCGGCGGTCACGGCGACACGGCCACGCTCGGCGTAGCCATCGCCTCGGCGATTGGCGGCTGAGGTCGGGCGCATGCACGCGATCGCGCGTCCGGGCCGAACCCCATGGCTGGTGGTGGAAGGCCAGTGAGCGCCGCCCCGGCGGACCCGCGCTTCGACGCCTGGAATCCGGGAGTGGGCAGCGGCATTCCCGAGGCATTCCGCGATCTCGAGACCCTGTATCGCCCGGACGCGGCACTGGCCGGCCGCGACGAGATCGAGGCCTACCGCTCGCTGACCGGGCTGCCACCGGAGCGACTGGCGGTGTTTCGCCCGTCCCGCCTGGTATTGCATGAATTGATCGTCCGCATCACCGCCGAGATCGCCGTGCCCGAAGGATCCGAGGAGGAGGAATTCGGCAAGAATTTTCGCCACATCGTGCTCACCATCCTGTCGCGCTACGTAGCGCCCCATCTGGCCGAGATCGAAGCCCGGCACAGTGCCCTCGGGGAGCGGGTCGAGCGGGTCGTATCGGACTTGCTCGCGGCAAGGCCTGTGGCGGCGCCAGCGCCGAGGCCACGCCTGTCGCTGGAGCGCCTGCTGCGCTTCGGCCGGGAACGGTCGACACCAGCGGCGCAGGAGGAATCCGACGAACAGGTGGTCGCACGCTTCGCGGCGGCCGCCGAGCAGGCACAGGATGCGGAGCAACGCGCGATCCACAAGAGCTTGGCACGGGTGCTCGGCGCCGTCCTACTGACCCGTGGCAGTCTCGGCGCCGAGCGCACGTTGCTGGCCCGCTTGGTGCGCCTGCACGTCGGCAACACCTACGGCAGCCGCATCGTCGGTCGGGCGATCGCCCCATTAGTAGACACGGCCATCGAACGCGAAGGGCTGCAGCGAGCGCCGCTGCGCGAAAAGCCGCTGCTGATCAGCCTCAAGGGGCCGTCGGCGGCAGGCAAGAGCTCGCTGCGCCCGATGCTCAAGCAGCTGATGAAGGAGCACGGTGTCGAAGCCGACCGCTTCGTTACCATCAGCCCCGACATCTGGCGGCGGCTGCTGCTCGACTTCGACGCCCTCGGCACCGCGCGCAAATACGCCGGGCAGCTCACCAGTCGCGAGGTGATGGTGATCGACGCCAAGCTCGACCGCTACATTCGCGACAAGGCCCAGCGTGACCAGACGATTCCCGACATCCTGGTGGACCGTTTCCGCTTCGACAGCTTCGACAGCACCGCGGTCGCGCGGGTCCTGCACCAGACCTACGCCAGCTTCGTCGACACCATGTTCATGTACTTCGTCGTGACGCCGCCGGCCGAAACCGTGGAGCGCGGCTGGCTGCGCGCCCTCGAGCGCGGCCGCTACAAGTCGGTCGAGGATTTTCTCGCTCACAGCGTCGAAGCCTATGGCGGCATGCCCAAGATCTTCTTCCGCTGGCTCGCCCAGCCACGCCCGATCTACCGCTATTTCTTCCTGGACAACCGCGTACCCAAGGGGGAGTTCCCGAAGCCGGTCGCCTCGGGCGACCAGCGCCAGATGACCATCCTCGACCCACGGGTGCTGGTGGACATCGAGCGCTACCAGCGCATCAACATCTACGCCAAGCGCCCGCGCGATGTCGATCCCCCGCCGGCGCGCCTGGCGGTCGCCGACAACATGGGATTTCTGCGCCAGTGCATCCGCTCGATCGAGACCGTGACGCTCGCCGGCGCCGACGGCGAACCCTACCTGCGCGCCAGGAGCGGTCGCTTCGAGATCGTCGATCCCGCACTGCTGGCGCGTGTGTCGGCAGCGCCGGAAATGGCGGAGATCCTCGCCTTGCTGCCGATCGAGCGACCGGTCGCCGGGGCGTGAGGCGCAGTACCACAGCGGCGCGCAACGACCGGACAACGCCTCAGCAGGTCGGCTGCGCGGCCAGCACGCTCAGGGCGTAGATTTGCGCCTCGCTGCGGCTGAGCAGCCAATCATCGACCGATACCACGTCGCCGACCCGGAATTCCTCCTGCACCAGCGAGGCCAGCACCTCCGGCAGTGGCCCGGGTGCAGCGCGACGCCGGGCCGCGATGCGCCGCTCGATCCGCCGAGACAGCGCGCTGCAGTCCCGTTCGCCGGGATGGGCGGCGAGATAGTGCCCGCCGAAGTGTGCGGCGGCTCGACCGTCGAGCGCCGACAGCCATGCCGGCCCGGACCCGCTGCGGGCGACGGCGACCACACGGCCGGGGGCCAGCGCCAGCAGCCACAGGCCGCAGCCCACCGCGATCTGGAAGCGGCGACGGGTCAGGGTGGCCGGCGGCTGCCGAGATTCGGCATTCATTGCGGCAAGCTCGACGCCAGATGATCGGCCAGCCGCAGCGCCAATGCGAGGATCGTCAGGGTCGGGTTGGCGGCGCCGCTGGTCGGGAACACCGAACTGCCGGCGACATACAGATTGTCGATGCCATGGACCCGGCAGTCGGCATCGACGACGCCCTGGCGCGGGTCGTCGTGCATGCGCGTCGTGCCCATGTGATGGTTGCCGCCGTCGACCCGTTCCGGCCAGCGGCCGTCGTCGGGGATCTCGATGTGTGTCCGTCCGATACCGAGCGCACCGAATTCCTGTGCCAAGGCCCGGATGTGGGCGACGATGCTGCGACGGTCCAGTTCGCCGAGCCGCCAGTCGAGGCGAATACGGCGCAGGCCGAGCGCGTCGACGTCGTCGGAGAGACTGACGCGGCTGTCCGGATTCGGTGCCTGTTCGCAGGCGCAGCCGAGGCTGAAGACGTGGCCCAGCGGCGCGTCCCGCGCCGTAGTGGAAGAATCACCCAGCCACGGGCGCGCAGCCTTGAGCATGCGTTGGCGGCGTTCGTCGCGGGCATCGCCGGGCGCCTCGCCGGCACCGTAGCTCGACCCGATGCCACCCATGAACGTCGCATTGAGCAGCCGCGCTTCGCGCAGCCAGCTCGCCGACGGATTGAATGCCGCCTGGCCGTGCCGACCGTCCACCAACATCTGCTGGCGATAGATCCGCGGCAGGCGGTCGAGCGCGACGACGACGGTCTCGGCGAACTTGGACAGGTGCGGGTGCTCCATGAAGTAGCACCCGACCAGGCCGTGATCGTTGCCGAGCCCGGCGGGATTGACCGAATCGGACAGCAGCAGCAGCCGTGGATTCTCCAGCCCCCCGGTCGCGAGCACGTAGCGGCTGGCCCGCAGCCGATGGCGACGCTCGTTGCGAGTCCGGATGTCGAGACCGGTCACCGTCCGCCCGTCTGCACTCGACCGGATGTGGCCGACGTTGGCGTTGAGCAGCACCTGCACGTTGCCCGCGGCCGCGAGTTCCTCGCGGTAGCGCCGTCCGAACCGGGTCGGTGGGCTGAAATGGACGTAGCGCATCCGGATTCGACCGGTGGCCGGCTCGGGCAGCGCTTCACCGCCGGCACGCTGCCAGTAGCCCCGGTCGTCGAAGCGACCGGGGGCGATCTCGACCAGATCGCACGCCTTGTCGTAGTACGACGCCAACGCGTCACGGACGAATGGCCAGCCGCTGTGGGGCACCCATTCGCGTCGTTCGAAGTCGATCGCATCGAGCGGGCGACAGAATCCGCCCCAGTGGTTCGAGCTGCCACCGAAATAGCGCAGTCGGCTGGCGACCAGCGGGTAGTCGATACCGGAGCAAGTCCCGGCGTACAAGGCCTGATCGGCCTCGTCGCGCTCGAATCCGCCGGCCTCGATCAGGCAGACCCGCGTGCGCGTCGAAGCGAATGCCCTGGCCAGCGTGATCCCGGCGGGCCCGGCACCGATGATCGCCAGGTCGGCATCGACAACACTGCGGTCGGGCAAGTCGCGGGCGTCGGTGAACACTTGGATGGTCCCGGGATGGATAGCGTGACCGGAGGCCCCAACATCGATGCCACGAGCATGATCGGGCGCTGCGATCGCCGGCGAGCATAGCCCGCAGCCGACAGCTCGGGTGAAATCAAGTGTGAGGGTTTGTTGGCTTCGATCCGACCGATCGACGCGGGCTGCGACGCGGCAGCGCCGGCAGCCCGCAGCGGATCACTGCAGGGTACCCCGCAATTCGCCCGCGGGAGAGTCGCCGGCCACCGGCATGGTGGTGCCGGGATCACCGTCGCTGGTATGCACGATCACCGACGCGCGGCCGTCGACGATGGCGTTGACCAGGCCCTCGATCGTCCCGCTCATCGCGTCATTGGGGTCGTTCCAGTTCGACAGTTCCGAGTTCGTGATGATGAAGCCTTCGGCCAGTCTGCCATTGACCGTCTCGCCGAGCGTACTTCCCGGTGGCGCATCGGCGACGAGCCAGAAGGCGACCGGTCCGGCCGGATCGGTCACCGTCACCGGCGTCGGGCTGCCGATCGGGGCGACGTGGATGTGGGCCATCAACAGATTGTCGATGCCGGCCACATTCACCCGAAAGCGCAGCGCAGTGCCACCGTCGATCACCTCGACCCTGGCTTCGCCGGTCGCCTTGGTATCGACCGGCATGCCGGCCAGGGTGAAGCCTTCGAGGTGGGTATCGAACTTCATCGCAGCGTCGGCGGCGACGCTGCCGGAGAGCGCCAGGCCGAGCACCATCGCGAACAATTTCTTGGTCATGGAAACGTATCCTCATGGTCGGGTCGTTCGAGGGCCGGCGCCGTATGCCGCGAGCACCTGGCCTCCACCTGCCTTTGCGACAGGCTCGCCTGGTGGACAGCGGAGCACATCCCCATATTCCACCGGATTGCTGCAAACTGAAGCCGGGCGGGCGGCAATCGGCGCGGTCCACCACGACCATCCGAAGGCGCTCCGGCGGTCCGCCATCGTCTTCGCCAGGGGCAGGAGCCCGTCCTCCTACTCGCCGGATCGAACACGGGCGATGGCTTCCGGCGCACCACCGGCGTTGCCGACAGTTTCGGCGTCGGCGTACAGGAATTGAGGCGTCCGCCTACACCGGCCGGCGACGGCGTTCGGCACCATCGGGTCATCGGCAACCACCTCGTCGCCGGCCGCAGCGCCGTCCGTCGACCATGCGCCATGGGGCATCCACGAAGCGTCATCACGCTGTTGATCCTCGCCAGCTGCTGGCTCTGCGGCTGTGCCGACACCCGCATTTCGCGACAAGCCAGCGCCGCCGCAGTGCAGGCCGCAGGGATGGCCGACACACGAGCGGTGGCTGCGATCGTCGACCTCGCCGACGAAGATGGCCCGCAATCCCCCGCCGAGCGGCTGGCCTGGCTGCGGCGGACCGGACCGACGCATCGCCCACTGCTGACCCGGCAGCTCGCCGCCATGGCCGCGACCGGCGAGGTGGATCTGTATGCCGACAACGAGGCGCTGCTGCTGAAGGACGGCCCGCAGACCTTCGCCGCGATGTTCGAAGCAATCGCCGGAGCCCGCCGCACCATCCTGCTGGAGAGCTACATCATCGACGACGCCGAGGTGGCCTGGGCTCTCGCCCGCATGCTGATCCGCAAGCGCAGCGAAGGCGTGCGGGTCGGCGTCATCTACGACGACATCGGCTCGCTGACGACGCCCTCAGGCTATTTCGACGCATTGCGCCTGGGCAACGTCCTGGTGTGCGCCTTCAATCCGGTCAACCCCGCTCGACGCCCGGGCTACTGGGGCATCGACCATCGCGACCACCGCAAGATCCTGGTGGTCGACGACCGCATCGCCTTCACTGGCGGCATCAACATCAGCGGAGTCTATGCCTCCGGCTCGATCGGCTTCGGCCGCGGCCGGGACTACGATCGCGAGGCTGGCTGGCGCGACACGCAACTGCGCCTCCGCGGGCCCGCCGTCGAACCGCTGGCGGCCTTGCTGCGCCAGACCTGGTTGTCGCAGGGCTGCGACGGCGAGCTGCCCGGCTTCGAGGCCGACGCGCCATCGGGCGGCGGCGCAGCAGGCGAGACGTCGATGTGGGTCGTGCCGTCCTCCCCCGACGACGACTACAACCGGATCTACGCGATGATGCTGTCGGCAATCGAGGCGTCCCAGGTCTCGGTGCGGCTGACCATGGCCTATTTCGCGCCGGGGCGTGAGATGGCCGATGCATTGTGCAACGCCGCACGACGCGGTGTTTCCGTCCAGATGATCCTGCCCGCGGCGAGCGACTTTCTGCCGGTGCTGTATGCCGGCCGCAGCTACTACCAGGCCCTGCTTGCGGCCGGCGTCGAGATCTACGAGTTCGAGCATGCGGTCCTGCATGCGAAGACGGCGATCGTCGACGGCGTCGTCTCGACGGTCGGCTCGAGCAACATGGACTGGCGCAGCCTGGTCGGCAACAACGAGGTCAACGTGGTGGTTCTCGGCGCCCCCTTCGCGGCGGCGATGCAGGCGATGTTCACCGAGGATCTGGCTGCCTCGAAGAAGATCACGATCGCCGATTGGCGTGCACGCCCGTTGCGCCAGCGCCTGCTCGAAACGCTGGCGCGGATCTTCGAACGATGGTGGTGACGGCCTCCACCCGAACGGCGTATCGGACGGCACCGGCATCACACGGTTCAAGGAGCTGTGCTCCGTTGTCACTGCCCACAGGCCCGCCCACTCGGCGGCGCCGGCCGCCTCCCGCAAAGGTCGCCTCTACCGGAGGCTGAAAACCGACGACCATCGAGCCGCGAAGGCACGGGCCATCCAGGACGTGCCGAGCCGCGCCTCCGCCGCGCCCCCCGGACCGGCATCACCGCGGCCGCCCTGCTCGCCGGTCTGATCGGCCCATCGCGACGATGACGGACCCCCGGTCGCGACCGGGGGTCCTGTTCGGTGCCGTCGATCGCCACACCCTGGGCGATCTGCTGCTCGCCCACATCGCCGTGCGCGCATGGCGCGATCTGCTCGGGCTGCCCACCTAGCCGCTGGCAAGCCTCACCATGATCAATCGGGCTCGGCCGACGCCTGCATCGGGTCGCGGCCGAAGCGGTTGGCGCCGGCGGTTCCCGCCAACAGCCCGCACTCGACGAGAATCCATATCGTTCCGAGCACCGGCACCAGGTTCAGCAGCGCCCACCAGGCGGACTTGTCGCGATCGTGCCAGCGCTTGATTTGGACCGCCAGGCCGATCCACAGCGAAAGCGCGAAGAACAGCATCGCGAACAGACCCTCGCCGGTGGACATGCCGTGCCCCGGACCATGGCCACCACGCAACTGGTGCAGGGTGCCGCCCATCAGGAACATCACCAGCGAAACGATCCAGTATGGCAGACGATTGATCCGGCCGCGAAACGAAAACAGCAACTCCGTCAAAGGCATTGGTGCGCTCCGGATTGACGATGGTGACCGCTCACTCGGTATCGAAGCCCAGCAGATGCTGGTCGATGATCCGTTGCGCCACCGCCTCTGGCACGTCTTCTTCCCATTCGCCGCGCCCGCGACGCAGCCCGGTGAGCACCTCGCCGACGTCGATGTGCAGATGGCTGTCGTCGTCGGGCATCACGTCGAGCAGCTTCTCGTTCTCCTTGAGATAGGCCAGCAGGTGCTTCAGGCGGGCCGGCACCTCGACGTTGTTCAGCGTCACCAGGGCCGTATCGGCGCCACGACGCGGGCGGGACGGGTACACATAGACATGGGTATTGTCCGGAAACAGCTTGCCGAAGGCTTCGAGGATTCCGCCTTCCAAGCCTTCGTAGTACTTCTCGTCGAACAGGAAGTCGAAGTCGCGCACCGACAGCACGATACCGATCGGCTTCTGCGTATAGCGGCGAAGATAGGCGCGTAGCCGGAAAAAGCGCACGTAGTCGGAGATCATCACGGTGTAACCCTGTGATGCCAGGAGGTCGATGCGGGCGAGGAAATCCGCGCCATCGACGTTGTCGCCGCTGGACAGCGAGTTCATCGTGACCTCGGCCAGCGAAACGATTTCGTTGCCATCGACCGCCGCCAGTTGGCCGAATTGCTTGACGCCGGCGTTCATCATGTCCACGTTCACCAGGGTCACCGGCTTGAAACTGCCGCGCATCACCATCACCGGCTTGCGGTAGAACAGCTCGCCGGGCACCACCAGCTCGCCGTCGGGATTGAACACCACCGCCCGCGTCAGCCAACTGCGGATCAGGTGGAGGTTCATCAGCCGGTTCTCGACCTCCTCGAAGTACGGCCCGGAGAAATGGATCACGTCCACCTCGATGCGGTCCGAGCCGAGACCGTCCGCCAGCCCCTCCACGACCCACTCCGGGTTCTGGTAATGCTGGAACGCACCATAGACGAGGTTCACACCGAGGATGCCGAGCGCCTCGGACTGCAGCGCATTGTCGTTGTCCAGCATGCGAACGTGCATGACAACGTCACTCGGCTTCGAGCCGGGATGCAGTTGCAGCCGGATGCCGACCCAGCCGTGGCATTCGTTCTTCTGCTTGAAGCTGCGGGCAGTGACGGTCGCCGCGTAGGCGAAGAAAGTGGTGTTCCGGGCGCGAACGTGGGTGAGACGCTCGACCACCTGGGAGAACTCCTTGTCCAGCATCTGCAGCAGTCGTGCGCGGCTGACGTAGCGATCCACATGGCCGTAGATGTCGTCGCTGACCGCCATGTCGTAGGCCGACATGGTCTTGGCGATCGTACCGGCCGCGGCCCCCACCGAGAAGAATCGCCGAGCCACCTCCTGGCCCGCCCCGATCTCGACGATCGAACCGTATTTGAACTTGTCGAGATTGATCGCGAGGGCCTTCTGGTCGGTGGTCAGGGTGTTGTCGCGCTTGCGCATCGCAGCTCCTCGGTTCGGTTCGGAATCACGGGCCGGTCCGCGCCGGGGCGGGACGGGCGAAGCGCCGAGTCTACACCCTCGACCGGCGCTGGCCGGCAAGCCGGGGCCGTGCATGCCGGCTCCTGGGCAGCCCCGTCGGCAGGAACGGGGTACCGAGCCCGTCGCTCATGTGCAGATCGCAGTCGTGAACACCAGGCGATTGCCGAAGGGATCATGCACCCCCATGTCGCGGGTTCCCCAGGGCATCGCCTCGATCGCCGGCCGGGCAAATGCGTAGGCCTTTGCGGACAGCTCGGCGTGCAGCGCATCGAGGTCGCCGACCGCGATGCGAAGGGCCGCGCCCGGACAGCAGTCTCCGTGGTGCTCGGAAAGATGCAGCACACAGTCGCCGCGCGAGACCTGCATGTACAGGGGCGCGCCATCGTCGAAGCGATGCGTCCAATCGACACGAAAACCGAGAAAATCGACATAGAACGCCTTCGATTCGGCTTCGTCGAAGGTCCGCAGAATCGGGGTCGGCGGGCTGAGCTTCATCGGGTTCTCCTAGCGCGACGGCGATCGGGCGCCGTTGCCGGGGCCGCCGTACATGGACCACCCGCCCATCGGCGCGGTGCACCAGCCGGAGCCTAGGGCACCGGCAACTGCCGCCCGCCCTTGACGGTGCGCAGCGAAAAGCTGGTGTAGAGTTCCTTGACGCCCGGCAGCGTGCGCAACACCCGCTGCGACAGTTCGCCGAACGCCTCGAGATCCCGCGCCACGACCTCCAGCATCAGATCGTAGCGACCGGAGACGACGTGACACGCGACGATCGCCGGAATCCCCATCACCGCAGTCTCGAAGCGCTCCTCCAGGTCCGCCCGATGGTGCTCGAGCATTACGCTGACGTAGGCGGTGACGCCGTATCCCAGCCGGCGCGCGTCGAGATCGGCATGGTAGCCCCGAATCAGCCCGGATTGCTCCAGCGCCTTGACCCGCCGCCAGCACGGCGAGGAGGTCAGCGACACCCGTTCGGCCAGTTCGGCGACGCTCAGGCGTGCATCCCGCTGCAACAGTTCGAGAATGGTGCGATCCGTGCGATCCATGCGGGTCTCCCTGGGGCCCCGAAACCGCCGATCGAGGTGGAATTCGACCCGCCACACGGCCTCCCCGCAAGAAACGATAGCAATTCGCCCGTTCAACGGAAGTTCTTGCCTCGACGAACCGACGAGCGGCAGGCAAGGCGCAAGATCCTGCCCCATCCACGCGCCTAACATTTCAGCACATCGTCGGCGCCCCACGAACGCCGGCGAATCAAAACAGATGGGTGGAGACGAGTTTTCGTGGGGTCGCCCGGCGTGCGCCCATGACGCGCCCACGGGCCTGCCCGTCTCCCCTGGGTTCCCGATCGGAACCCTAATCAGGAGGAGATCCAATGGCAGTTTCGATGGTGGAAGGCGCAGCCGGCGCCGCAGCAGGCAAGGTCCACGGACACTGGTCCTCGCGCATGGGCTTCATCATCGCGGCAGTGGGTTCCGCGGTGGGGCTCGGCAACGTCTGGAAGTTTCCCTACATGGTCGGCCAGAGCGGTGGCGCGGCCTTCGTCCTGGTCTACCTCGCCTGCATCGCGATGATCGGCCTGCCGATCATCGTCGCCGAATGGCTGATTGGTCGCCGCGGCCAGAAAAATCCGGTCAATTCCATGGCCGAACTGGCCCGTACCAACGGCCGCAGTCGACTGTGGATCACAGTCGGCATCACCGGCACGCTGGCCGGTTTTCTGATTCTCTCCTTCTACAGCGTGATCGGCGGCTGGGCGCTCGCCTACCTCGGCGACGCGGCCAGCGGCAGCCTCGCCGGCATCGACAAGGCAGGCGCCGGCGCCCTGTTCGACGATCTGCTCGCCGACCCCGGCTCCCTGCTGGTGTGGCACACGCTGTTCATGGCGATCACCATCGGCATTGTCGCCCGCGGCGTCACCGGCGGCATCGAGCGGGCCGCGCGGTTGCTGATGCCGGCGCTGGGCGTGATCCTGCTGGTGCTGGTGGGCTACGGCATGAGCACCGACGGATTCGGCGCCGCCGTCTCCTACCTGTTCTCGCCCGACTGGAGCAAGCTCACCGGCGAGGTCCTGCTCGCCGCCCTCGGCCACGCGTTCTTCACCCTGTCCCTCGGCATGGGCGTGATGATGGCCTACGGCTCCTACCTCGGCGAGGAGGTCAATCTGCTATGGGCCGCCCGCACCGTCGCCATCGCCGATACGGTGATCGCGCTGGCGGCGGGGCTGGCGATCTTTCCGATCGTCTTCGCCAACGGCCTCGACGTCGGCGCCGGCCCGGGTCTCGTCTTCGTCACCCTGCCACTGGCCTTCGGCGGCATCACCGGCGGCAGCATTCTGGCCAGCCTGTTCTTCGCGCTGCTGGTGTTCGCCGCCATCACTTCGGCGATCTCGCTGCTCGAACCGGCGGTCGAACTGATGGAGGAGCGCACGCCGCTGAACCGGCTCGGCGCCACCGCGGTCACCGGCCTCGCGGTATGGGCGCTCGGCATTTCCGCGCTGCTGTCGTTCAATGCCTGGAGCGACGTGCTGATCTTCGGCAGCAACGTGTTCGACCTGCTCGACCGGCTGACCAGCAAGTTCCTGCTGCCGCTGACCGGCCTCGGCGCGGTCCTGTTCGTCGCCTGGCGCCTCGAGCGGAACGGCGTGCAGCGCGAACTCAAGCTCGGCGACACCGGCTTTTCGATCTGGCAACTGGTGGCGCGCTTCGTCGCACCGATCGGCGTGCTGATCGTGTTCATCAGCAGTCTCTGACCCCGACCCACCAGCAAAGGAGAGCGGCTGTCCGACGACGGCCGGCGCCACGAGCGCCGCACCCGACTTCGGCGGCCCGGACCAGACCATGGCCAAGACCCGAAACGACGTCCGCCTGTCGGACAAATACACGCTGGAGAGCGGACGTGCCTACATGACCGGCATCCAGGCGCTGGTGCGCCTGGCGATCATGCAGCGCCTGCGCGACCAGCGAGCCGGCCTCGACACCGCCGGCTACGTCACCGGTTACCGCGGCTCGCCGCTGGGCAACGTGG
>JAGRFZ010000028.1:0-1467 GCA_020445785.1 Rhodocyclaceae bacterium | reverse complement strand
TTCCAGCCCGGGCTGAACGAGGACCTCGCCGCCACGGCTGTGTGGGGCACTCAGCAACTCGATCTCGACGACAACGCGCGCCATGACGGCGTCTTCTCGATCTGGTATGGCAAGGGGCCGGGGGTCGATCGTTGCGGCGACGTCTTGCGCCACGCCAACGCCGCCGGCACCGCAAAGCATGGCGGCGTGCTGGTGATCGCCGGCGACGACCACGGCGCCAAGTCGTCGACGCTGCCGCACCAGACCGAACACGTCTTCAAGGCGGTGATGATGCCGGTGCTGGCACCGGCGGGCATCCAGGACTACCTCGAGTACGGTCTGCACGGCTTCGCGATGTCGCGCTATTCCGGTTGCTGGGTCGCCTTCAAGGCGTTGACCGACACCGTCGAGACCTCCGCCTCGGTCGACGTCGATCCCTACCGGGTCGAGACCCGGATTCCGACCGAAGCCGAATTCGCGCTGCCCGAAGGCGGGCTCAACCTGCGCTGGCCCGACCCGCCGCTGGTGCAGGAAGAACGGCTGATGCACCACAAGCTCTACGCCGCCCTCGCCTACTGCCGGGTGAACAAGCTCAACCGCTGCGTGATCGACTCGCCCAACGCCAGACTCGGCATCATCACCTCGGGCAAGAGCTACCTCGACGTCCGTCAGGCGCTGGAGGATCTCGGCATCGACGAACAGCGGGCCGCCGACATCGGCATCCGCCTGTACAAGGTGGGCATGGTGTGGCCGCTCGAACCGGAAGGCGTGCGCGAGTTCGCCGAAGGCCTCGACGAGATCCTGGTGGTCGAGGAGAAGCGCCAGTTCCTCGAGTACCAGGTGAAGGAGGAACTCTACAACTGGAAGGAGGACGTCCGCCCGCGGGTGATCGGCAAGTTCGACGAGAAGGGGGAGTGGTCGCGCCCCCACGGCACCTGGCAGTTGCCCGCCGCCAGCGACCTGACGCCGGCGATGATCGCGCGGGTGATCGCCGCCCGCATCGGCCGCTTCCACACCTCGGACCGGATTCGCGCGCGCCTGACCTTCCTCGACGCCAAGGAGGCCGCCCTGGCCGAGCCGCGGCTGTCGGCGCAGCGAGTCCCCCATTACTGCTCCGGCTGCCCCCACAACAGTTCGACCAAGGTGCCCGAGGGCTCGCGAGCGATCGCCGGCATCGGCTGCCACTACATGGCGACCTGGCTGTCGCCGGAATCCACCCGCACCTTTTGCCAGATGGGTGGCGAGGGCGTGCCCTGGGTCGGCCAGGCACCGTTCACCGACACCCGCCACGTCTTCGCCAACCTCGGCGACGGCACCTACATGCATTCCGGCATCCTGGCGATCCGTGCCGCCGTTGCCGCTTTCAACAACCCACCCCCCGCCCCCCTCCCCGAGGAAGGGGGTGAGCACGGTTCGCTGCGCTCCGCATCCGACGAGGTGCCGGCCTCGGGGCGGCCCGGCGGCCGGCCTCACAACCCACCCCCCGCC
>JAGRFZ010000143.1 GCA_020445785.1 Rhodocyclaceae bacterium | reverse complement strand
GCTCGACACCGGGCTCGGCGTGGGTGAGATCGATCTTGTTCCACACCAGGAGCTGCGGGATCTCGCCCGCGCCGATCTCCTCGAGAACACCGTTGACCGCGGCGATCTGCGCATCCCGGTCTTCGCTCGCCGAATCCACCACGTGGATCAGCAGGTCGGCGCTGGCGGTTTCTTCGAGGGTGGCATGGAAGGCGGCCACCAGCTGGTGTGGAAGGTCGCGGATGAAACCGACCGTGTCCGACATCACGACATGACCAGCCTCGCCCAGATAGACGCGACGGCTGGTGGTGTCGAGGGTTGCGAACAACTGGTCGGCGGCATAGCTGCCGGCCTTGGTGATCGCGTTGAACAGGGTCGATTTGCCGGCATTGGTGTAGCCCACCAGCGAGACCGAAGCGACTTCACGTCGCTCCCGCGCCCGCCGCCGCACCTTGCGCTGCTTCTCGTGGGTCTTGAGGCGCGAACGCAACTGCTTGACCCGCTGCCCCAGCAAGCGTCGGTCGGTCTCGAGCTGCTTCTCGCCGGGACCGCGCAGGCCGATACCGCCCTTCTGACGCTCGAGGTGGGTCCAGCCCCGCACCAGCCGGGTAGACAAGTGCTCGAGTTGGGCCAGTTCGACTTGCAGCTTGCCCTCGTGGCTCTTGGCCCGCAGCGCGAAGATGTCGAGAATCAAGGTGTTGCGATCCACGACGCGGCATTGCAGCTCGCGCTCGAGATTGCGCTGCTGGCCCGGTGCCAACTCGTGATTGAAGATCACGATGTCGGCATCCACCGAGCGGATCAGGCTCGCGATTTCAGCGACCTTGCCGCGGCCGGCGAACAGGGCCGGATCCGGCGCCCGCCGCCGCGCCACGACCGTGGCCACGACCTCGGCGCCGGCACTGCCGACCAGCAGGGCCGCCTCGGACACGCGCTCGGCGGTCGCGCCCTCACCGAAATCGAGCTGGACCAGTACCGCCCGGTTACCCGAGGCAGGACGCTCAAACATCGACGCTCATCGAGGCGCCTTCATCGCCCCTGGGCTGCACGAACGAATTCAGTTGCCGTCACCCTGATCGTGTTGGAAATTGACCGGCCGTGCCGGGACCACGGTGGAAATGGCGTGCTTGTACACCATCTGCGTCACCGTATTCTTGAGCAGCACGACGTACTGGTCGAACGACTCGATCTGGCCCTGCAGCTTGATGCCGTTCACCAGATAGATCGAGACCGGAATGTGTTCGCGGCGTAGCGTGTTCAGGAAAGGGTCTTGGAGAAGTTGCCCCTTATTGCTCATTTTATAAACCTCTTTGAGTGTGGCTGGCTAATCTAAAGGATTTTCCGCTGCACTGCCACATGCCACCTGGGCAGGCTGCGGATCGACCTTCAGGGTGTGGATCACGCCTTGTTCGCGTACGGGTTGTGCGCAGTCTTGAATTGTATCCGTAATGGCGTCCCCTGCAGTTTGAACGCCTCCAGGAAGGTTCTCTCAAGATATCTCACGTAGGCAGCCGGGACGTGTTCGAGCGCGTTGCCATGCACGACGATCACCGGCGGATTGCTGCCGCCTTGGTGCGCATAGCGCAATTTGGGACGAAACTGGCCATGGCGTGGGGGCTGCTGGCGACTCACCGCATCGAGCAAGGTGCGGGTCAGGCGCGGCGTCGCCAACTTGGCCATGGCCGCGGCAAACGCGGCATCCACCGATTTCATGACCGCACCGATCCCCTGCCGTCGGAGCGCCGACACGTAGTGGAAGCGGGCGAAGCCGAGGAACCCCAGCTTTCGCGAGATATCCAGCTTGAGCCGCTCGCGGCGGTAGTCGTCCACGTCGTCCCATTTATTCACGGCAACCACCAGCGCCCGCCCGGTCTCGACCACGAAGCCGGCGATATGGGCATCCTGATCGGCGATATCCTGGCTGGCGTCGAGCACCAGTACCACCACATGGGCCTGTTCGATGGCCTGCAGGGTCTTGACCACCGAGAATTTCTCGATCGACTCGAATACCTTGCCGCGGCGTCGCAGCCCCGCGGTATCGATCAGCGTGTAGTTGCGCCCGCTACGCTCGAACGGAATCGCGATCGCATCGCGGGTGGTGCCGGGCATGTCGAAGGCAATCACCCGCTCCTCGCCGAGCAGGGTATTGACCAGGGTGGACTTGCCGACGTTGGGCCGCCCCACGATCGCGACCCGGGGGCCCCTGGAGAGGTCCTCCTCCTCCGCTGTTTCGGGAGTGGGAGGGAAGTCCGCGAGGACCGCGTCGATCAAGGCCCGGACGCCGTCGCCGTGGGCTGCCGACACGGCCAGTGGCGCCCCCAGGCCGAGGGCATGGAACTCGGCGACTGCGACCCCCTGATCGCGCCCTTCGACCTTGTTCACCACCAATTGCACCGGTCGGTGACAGCGCCGCAGGAAGACCGCGATCTCCTCGTCGTGCGGCGAGAGACCGCTGCGGCCGTCCACCAGGAACAACAGCACGTCGGCCTCGGCGATCGCCTGTTCGGCCTGGCGCGCCATCTCGTGCACGATGCCGTCCCGGGCCACCGGGTCGAAGCCGGCCGTATCCACCAGCAGATAGTCCCGACTGCCGACGCGGCCGATGCCGTAGTGGCGATCACGGGTGAGGCCGGGCTGGTCGGCCACCAGGGCGTCGCGGCTGCGGGTGAGCCGGTTGAACAGCGTCGATTTGCCGACATTGGGTCGGCCGACCAGCACGATCGTGGGTTTCACCGCCGCTCCGTCCGCTCAGTTCGCGGTGAACACGAAGACGCCGCCGTCAACGGTCTGCACCGCGATGCGATCCCGCGCCAGAGGCTCGAGGGGCACGGCGACACCGCTGCCGTCGGTCGCGGCGCGCGCCACCAGGGCACCGTCGTCGCGCCGCAGCATCGAGACGTAGGCCTCGGCGTCGCTGACCAGCACGAAATCTCCCAGCACCAACGGGCGACCGACGCCACGCCCGGCCATTCTGTCCTGCTTCCATACGCTGGCGCCGGTAGCCGCGTCGAGGGCGATCACGGCATCCATCTCGTCGGTCAGGTAGATGTGACTGCCGTCGGAAGTCAGCCCGACCGCACTGGAAATATCGCGCGACCACATCAGATCGCCGTTAACGGCGTCGAAGCACGCGACGCGCCCCTGGAAGGCCACGGCGCAGATGTTGCGACCGGCCAGCACCGGCGTGCCGACCACGTCGGCGATGCGTTCGAGTTCGGTCGTCCCCTTCGGCAGCGCCACGGTCAGCTCCCACAGGGCGCCGCCGTTGGCGAGATTGATCGCGACCATCTTCCCGCCCGGGAAACCGGTGACACCGACGTTTTCGTCGGTGAGCATGCCGACACTGGAGCGCAACGCGAGCGCCGGCGTGGGCCGCTGGTAGACCCACATCCTGCGGCCATCGGCGGGCGAGAAGCCGAACACCCGGCTGTCGGAGGCGCGCACCACCACCGCGATGCCGGTGACTGCCGGCACCGCCAGCACCTCGGCGCCGACCTTGGCTCGCCACTTCTCGGATCCGTCGGCGGCGTCCAGCGCAACGGCCTCGCCGCTCTGGGTGACCACCACCGCCAGCCGACCGTCACTGCCGACGCCGGCCGACAACGGTTGTTCCAGCGCGACCCGCCATACCTGCCGACCGTCCTCACGTCGTTCGACGACACCGTCCACACCGGCCAGAATCGCCGCCTGGCGGCCGACCACGGCCGGCGCCGGATGGTAGATCGGAGAGCCCTTCAATCGCGTCTTCCACGCCAGTTCGAGCCGCGCACCGGTGACGAACTCGGGCAATGGCGGCAGCTCCCGGTCCGAACCGAAGGTGCCGCACCCGGCCAGCATGGCGGCCAGCAGCGGCAACATCGCCCTGCGCCGGATCGCGCCGACGAGCTCCCCGCCGCCGAAGGAGATCGACCTCACCGAGCCTCTCCCAGTGCGTCCAGCTTGACCTGGACGATCTCGCGCATGCGCGCCGCACCGCCACCGCTGGCGACCGATTCGAGCGCCGCGCGATAGGCCGTCCGTGCCTCGTCGAGCTTGCCGTCGGCGGCGAGGATGTCGCCCCGCAAGTCGGCGAATCCGGCCGCCAGTTCCTCCACCGGCGTCGCCGCCAGGGTCGCCAGCGCGGCCGCGTGATCGGCCTGGTCGAACTGCAACGCCGCCAGCCGCAGGCGGGCGATGTCCCGCACCGACGCCTCCGGCGCACGGCTCACCACCCAGGACAACTGGCTGGCAGCGTTCTGCAGATCATCGGCCTTGGCCTGGATCTTTCCGGCAGCCAGCGCGCCGAGATAAGCGTAGGCCGTAGCGTCGTAGTTCTGCAGGATACGGCCCGCCGCTTCCCGCGCCTGTTGTGGGTTGCCTTCCGCGGTCAGCACGCTGGCATAGAGCGCGGATGCCTCGCTCGCCTGGCCGTCGCGGTGGTTCTGCCACACCGACCGCCCGATCACCGCCAGCAGGACCAGGAAACCGAGCGCCACCAGCTTCTTGCCGTACTCCTCCCACCACGCCTTGAGTTGGGAGAGCTGTTCCTGTTCTTCAAGGTCAAACGCCGCCATCGTCACCATCCACTTGTAAGATTTCTTCCATCATCTCGTCGGCCAACCGGCCCACCGGGACCCGCCGCTGCTCGCCGCCACGCAGCGGCTTGAGCGTGACCTCGCCCGCCGCCGCTTCGTCTTCGCCGATCAGCAACGCCGCCCCCGCACCGCTGGCGTCGGCTTTCTTCATCTGCGACTTGAAGCTGCCGCCGCCGCAGTGCATGACGACGTCGATACCCCAGCCACGCAGGTCCTCGGCCACACGGAAGGCCATCCGGCCTGCGGCCTCGCCGACATGCACCAGGTAGGCGTCGGGGACGATCTGCTCGCCGCTGCCGCCGCCCGCCTGCCACAGCGCCAGCACCCGCTCGACCCCGATCGCGAAACCGGCGGCCGGCGCGGGCTTGCCGCCGAGTTGCTCGATCAGCCCGTCGTAGCGCCCACCCGCGCAAACCGTGCCCTGGGCGCCGAGGCTGTCGGTCACCCACTCGAACACGGTTCGGTTGTAGTAGTCCAGCCCGCGCACCAGCCGCGGATTGATCCGGTAGGGAATGCCGGCATCCCGGAGTACCTGCTGGACCGCCTCGAAATGGGCCAGTGACTCCTCGCCCAGGTAATCGATCAGCTTCGGCGCGCCCTCGACCAGCGCCTGCAGCTCAGGATTCTTGGTGTCGAGGATGCGCAACGGATTGCTGTGCAGCCGCCGCCGTCCGTCGTCGTCGAGTTGGTCGTGACGGGCCTGCAGATACGCCACCAGGGCACTGCGGTGGGCTGCCCGCTCGATGCTGCTGCCGAGAGAGTTCAGCTCCAGCCTGACGTCTTCCAGCGCGAGATCGTCCCACAGGCGTGCGCCCATCAGGATCAACTCGGCGTCGATGTCGGGCCCGGCGTGGCCGAGGGCTTCGACACCGATCTGGTGGAATTGCCGGTAGCGCCCCTTTTGCGGCCGTTCGTGGCGGTACATCGGGCCCCAATAGTAGAGCCGCTGGGGACCGGCGTGGAGCAGTTTGTGCTGGATCGTCGCCCGCACGCACGACGCGGTGCCTTCGGGGCGCAAGGTCAGTTGGTCGCCGTTCAAGGCGTCGACGAAGGAGTACATCTCCTTTTCGACAATATCGGTGACCTCGCCGATCGCCCGCTTGAACAGCGGTGTCGGTTCCACCAGCGGCATGCGGATCGGCCGGTAGCCGTAGGCGCGCAGCCAGTCGCGCACGATTTCCTCGAATGCGTCCCAGGCCTCCGCCTCGTCGGGCAGGATGTCGTTCATGCCGCGTACGGCTTGCAAAGTCTGACTCATGGATGGAAATGCCGCCGTTGCCGCCGGTCAGCGCGCACCGCCCTTGCGGGGGTAGCGTCGCGCGACGTAGCGTTCGATTATCGCCTTGAACTCTTCGGTGATGCCCTCGCCGCGCAGGGTGATGGTCTTTTCACCGTCTTCGAAGACCGGCGCGGCGGGCGATTCCCCGGTGCCCGGCAGCGAGATGCCGATGTTCGCATGCTTGCTTTCGCCAGGGCCATTGACGACGCAGCCCATCACCGCCAGCGTGAGGTTTTCGACGCCGTCGTGGGCATCGCGCCAGCGCGGCATGTTGTCGCGCACGAAGCCCTGCACCTCGGCCGCCAGTTCCTGAAAAAAGGTGCTGGTGGTCCGCCCGCAACCCGGACAGGCCGTGACCATCGGCGTGAATGCCCGCAAGCCCATGGTCTGCAGGATCTCCTGCGCCACCACGACTTCCTGGCTGCGGCTGCCACCCGGCTCCGGCGTCAGCGACACCCGGATGGTGTCGCCGATGCCCTCCTGCAGCAGCACCGCCAGCGCCGCGGTCGACGCGACGATGCCCTTCGAACCCATGCCGGCCTCGGTCAGCCCCAGGTGCAGCGGATAGTCGCAACGCCCTGCGAGGTCGCGATAGACCGCGATCAGGTCCTGCACCGACGAGACCTTGGCCGACAGGATGATTCGGTTTTCGCCGAGACCGTACTCTTCGGCCTTGTGCGCCGACTCCAGCGCCGAGGTCACGAGCGCTTCGCGCATCACCGCACCGGCATCGCGCGGCTCGCTGCGGTGGGCGTTCTCGTCCATGATGCGGGCCAGTACCGACTGGTCGAGGCTGCCCCAATTGACCCCGATCCGCACCGGCTTGTCGTAGCGGCAGGCGATCTCGACGATCTCGGCAAAACGGGAATCCCGCTGGGCGCCGCCGCCGACATTGCCGGGATTGATGCGAAACTTCGCCAACGCCTCGGCGCAGGCCGGGTGCCGGCTCAGCAAGGTGTGGCCGTTGTAATGGAAGTCGCCGACCAGCGGCACCTCCAGGTTCATGCGCGCCAACTGCTCGCGGATTTCGGGCACGGCCCGGGCGGCCGCATTGTTGTTGACCGTCAGCCGCACCAGTTCGGAACCGGCCCGCGCCAATTCCGCGACTTGGATCGCACTGCCGATGACGTCGGCGGTGTCGGTGTTGGTCATCGACTGCACCACCACCGGCGCGTCGCCGCCGATCGCCACACCGGCCACGTCTACTCGCCGGCTGGTGCGCCGCGGCGTTGCCGCCGCCATCGTGCCTGCCTTGTCCGCAACGTTCATTGGAGCTTCAGGCGCGCGACGCTGACCCGCGTGTGCTTGGTCAGATCCACCGGCTCGCCGTCATGCTGCAGGCTGACCTTGGCGGCATTGCCGATGACCAGCGCGAACGGTGGCCGGCCCTGCAGCTTCTCGACGGTACCCGCCTGGCCGATCCGGGACATGATGATGCGGCCGGAGCCGTCCCGCACCTCGACCCAGGCGTCTTCGGAAAAACGGAAGACCAGGCTCTGCTGGTCCGTGGCCTGGGCTTCGGCGGTCACCTCGGCGGCGGCCACCGCTGCCGCGGCGGGCTCGGCAACGGCGCCGGCATCCGCGGCCGGCGTCGGCGGCTCGACGTCGGTTCCCGGCGCGCCGGCAGTCGCCGCCTCACCGCCCGCCCCTTGCGCCTGCGGGCCATCGGCGGCGACGGCGCCCTGTGCGGCGTCCACCTGCGCGCCGTCGGCGCCGGCCGGTGCGGGTCCATCGGCGCCGACGCCATCCGCGGCCTCGACTGCCGGCGCGAGTGCACCGAGTTGCGGCGCGGCCACCATCCCGTCGCCGACGGTACTGCCGGGCAATGCCGCGGCATCGGCCGGCGCGGCCGGCAGCACCTCGACCGCCGCAGGCACGCCCTGCATGGGCGGCGTCATCGCCGGCGGCTCGAACACTGGCCGTTCAGCCGGCGCGCTCCCGGCACCGAGCTGCGGTGCCGGATCCGGCTGCTGAAACCAGTCGAAGTACCAGCCGGCTCCGACCACCAGCAACAAGGCCACGGCCAGCAACGCCGCAGGAAACACCGACGGACGCAGGCGCGCGTCGGGCGATGGCATGGTGCCCCGGGCATTCGAGATCGGCGCCAACTCCATCGCGCCGACACCGTCGGCGTGCTCGGCGGCATCCAGCAGCGGCTGGGGGTCGAGATCGAGGAAGCGCGCGTAGTTCTTCAGGAAGCCCCGCGCGAAGGCCCGCCCCGGCAGCAGGTCGAAGCGTTCGTGCTCGAGGGCTTCGACCTGGCGTGGATTCAATTTCAGCGAATAGGCGACGTCGCCGATGGTCAGGCCGCGCATCTCGCGGGCAGCGCGCAACTGCGCGCCGACCGACAGCGTGGTCCGCGCGTCGCCGTCGAAGTACTGGGGATCCGTATCTGCGTTCACTCGAACTGTCCCTTGCTGTAGTTCTCGTACTCGCGCGAGGTCGGGAAGCGCGAGCGCAACTGGGCCGCATAAGCCTGCTCATTGTCGCGGTTGCCGGCCTTGCGCTCGAGTCGAACGCCCAGCCACAGCGAATCGGGCGTCGGCTCGGCGAGGTCGTGCACCTCGGCGAGGTAGTGCCTGGCGGTCTCGATCGCGCCGCGGCGGTAGGCGATCGCCGCCAGGTGGTAGCGAGCCAGCGCGTTCTTGGGGTCGGCCTGGGCAGCACGCAGGAACTGCGTCTGGGCCGAGTCGTCGTCGCTCAGCCGCAAATGGCACAGGCCGGCATTGGTATAGGGCCGGGTCGGGGTCCGGTAATACGGATTGCGCACCACCGTCGCCAGGCGCTCGAGCCCCTGCTTCTCCTCGCCCATGGCGCACAGGAACCAGCCGTAGCTGTTGTTGACCTCGGGGTCGCCGGGCGCGAGCCTGGCCGCCTGTTCGAAGTTGCGCCGGGCAGAATCCGGATCTTCCAGGAACATGTAGACCTGGCCCAACAGATGATAGGTCGGCGCGTAGTTCGGATCGATCGACTGGGCCAGACGCGCCTCGTCGAGCGCGACACCGAAGCGCTGCGCCTGGAAGTAGGCCGTGCCCAGTTCGACGTGGATCTTCGCCGCGGCCTGCGCCTGGGTCGTCGTCGGCAGCTCCGACACCGGCCGTTGGGCGTTGCCCGAAAGCGGCGGCGCGGTCACGCCGGCACAACCCGCAAGAACCAGCAGGGCGAGTCCAGCGAGGGCGGACTTCATGACTTGCGCTCCATCTCGGCCATTCGGATGATTCTGCGGCTCCGATCCTGCACCCGTCCGGCCAATTGACCGCAGGCGGCATCCACGTCGTCGCCGCGGGTCTTGCGCGTAGTGGCAACGATGCCGGCCTCTGCCAGGAGGCCGGCGAAGTGGCGGATGCGCGCTGCCGGGCTGCGCCGGAAAGGCGAGCCGGGGAAGGGATTGAACGGAATCAAGTTGAACTTGCACGGCACCTCGGCGGCGATCGTGATCAGCTCGCGGGCATGGCCGTCGTGGTCGTTCACGCCATCGAGCATGACATACTCGAAAGTCACGAAGTCACGTGGCGCACGGTCGAGGTAGCGTCGGCATGCCGCCAGCAACTGGGCCAGCGGGTACTTGGCGTTGATCGGCACGAGGCGGTCGCGCAAGCCATCGTTGGGGGCGTGCAGCGACACCGCCAGCGCGACCGGGCATTCCTCCCGGAGACGATCCATGGCCGGCACGATACCCGAGGTCGACACCGTGACGCGCCGTCGCGACAGGCCGTAGGCATGATCGTCCAGCATCAGCCGCAGTGCCCGGATGACGTTGTCGAGGTTGGTCAGCGGCTCGCCCATGCCCATCATGACCACGTTGCTCACCACCCGTTCGCCATCGGCAGCGCCGCCGAGCAGGCGATTGGCAAGCCAAAGCTGGCCGATGATCTCGGCCGCGGAGAGATTGCGATTGAAACCTTGTTTGCCGGTCGAGCAGAACGCGCAGTCGAGGGCACAGCCCGCCTGCGAGGATACGCACAGGGTGCCGCGCGTGGCCTCCGGGATGAACACCGTCTCGACCGCGTTGCCGGCGCCGACGTCGAGCAGCCACTTGCGGGTGCCATCCGCCGAGACCCGATCCGAGATCGGCGCCGGTGGCCGCACACAGGCCTGTTCCGCCAGCCGCGCGCGCAGGCTCTTGGCGACGTCGGTCATCCGCGAGAAATCGGTGCAGCCTTCGCGGTGCAGCCAGCGCATGACCTGGCGTGCGCGGAAAGGCTTCTCGCCCTGCGCGGCAAACCACGCGGCGAGGCCGTCCACATCGAAATCGAGCAGATTGACCGGAGTCGGATTCATGGGATCGTCTTCGGCGGGCGCGCTCGCGGGCGCCGCCCGCCGGTGGCGGCGGCGCCGTCCTCAGCGCGCGTAGACGTTGATGCCGGGGAAGAAGAAGGCCACTTCGACCGCAGCGGTCTCGGGCGCATCCGAGCCATGCACCGCGTTGGCATCGATCGATTCGGCGAAATCCGCGCGAATGGTGCCGGCAGCCGCTTCCTTCGGGTTGGTCGCGCCCATCAGCTCACGATTCCTGGCGATCGCGTTCTCGCCCTCGAGCACCTGCACCATCACCGGCCCCGAGGTCATGAACTCGACCAGATCCTTGAAGAAGGGGCGTTCCTTATGCACTGCGTAGAACTGGCCGGCTTCCTGCGCCGAGAGGTGCACCATCCGCGCTGCCACGATCTTCAGGCCACCTTGCTCGAAACGCTGGTAGATGCTGCCGATCACGTTCTTCGCGACCGCATCGGGCTTGATGATGGACAGGGTACGTTCGATTGCCATGTAAAACTCCGGATTGAAAATAACTGCACTGCAGCGTAACGCGCCATTTTAGCAGCAAAGGCGCCCCGCTTACCCGCAAGCCCGAGGCAGCGGCTGGCCTTTGCGGTCGCAGCAGGGGCGGGCCGACCGCGCTCAGTCGATGGTGGCGTCGAAACCGGTGGCCCGGTACACCGCCCGCACCAGATCGCGGCCGATTCGATCCTCCATCTTCCGATGCACCGGCAGCAGCACTCGGCGGAACTCGGCGCGTTCCTCGGCGGTGAGTTCGTACACTGCGGTACCGCCGAAGGCCTTGACCCGGTCGATGGCCTTGGCGTTCTCCATCGCCGCGATACTGTTGGCATAGGCGGAGGCCTCGGCCATCGCCCGCTCGAGTGCATCGCGGATGCGGCCCGGCAAGGAATCCCAGAAGCGCAGGTTGGTCAGCACCGCATAGCCGAGGTAGCCATGGCGCGACACCGTGACGTGGGATTGCACTTCGTGCATGCGTTGCGTGAAGAGGTTCGAATGCGGGTTCTCGGTGCCATCCACGACACCGGCCTTGAGCGCCTGATACACCTCGGAAAAGGCCATCACCTCGGGCTGGGCACCGAGCGTGCGCATCTGTTCGTACAAGGTGCGGGACGACTGGATGCGCATGCGCAGGCCGCGCAGATCCTGGGGTCGGCGTATCGCACGGTCGGCCGAGAAGGACTTGAAGCCATTGTCCCAGAAGGCCAGCCCCTTGATTCCCCGTACTTCGAGCGATTCCAGCAGCGACCGCCCGACCTCGCCGCCGGTGACCCGATGGAGTTGTTCCTCCGTATCGAACAGGAACGGCAGGTCGAACACTTCGAAGCTGTGGATCCCGAGCGGACTGAACTTGGCCAGTGACGGCGCGATCATCTGCACCGCACCGAGCTGCAGCGCCTCGAACTCTTCCTTGTCCTTGTACAGGCTGCTGTCCGCGTAGACCTCGACCCGGACAGCGCCGCCGGTGTACTTCTCGGCCAGATCCTTGAAGCGCTGGGCGGCCTTGCCCTTGGGCGTGCCGACCGCCACGACATGACTGAACTTGAGAACGATCGGCTCCGCCGCACTGGGCAGCGAGGTCATTGCCGACAACAGGATCGCCAGTAGGATTCGCATCGCTCGACAGGGGTGCCGGCCGGTGCCGCGACACCGACGCCTTGGGATGCCAATTCTGTGCGCGTCGCGTGCTGTTCGGCAAATCGGCAAGGGGCGTAGAGTTTACCGCCATCGCCCTCGCCCACCGGCACGACCCAGGAGACGACCGATGACCACGCCCACCGTCGCCATGCCACCGCTGGGCCAGCCCGCCGCCTGGCGCTGGCGGCTGCCCTATCTGCTGCTGGCCCTGTTCATCGGCGCCATCCTGTCGCTGGTCTGGCTGGTGCGCAGCAACGATCTCGAGGAACAGCGCGCGACATTGATCAGCGACGTCCTCTGGATCGAGCAGAACCTGCGCTTCCAGCTCGAGAAGAATGCCGACGTGCTGGGCGAACTGGGGCCGGAATTGCTCGGTCGCGATGGCATGAGCTACAACGCTGCGGCCCGGGCGATGCGCCTGATCCAGCCGGGCAATCCGGTCGTGCAGGTAATCTGGATGGCACCCGACGGCAGCATCGGCGGGGCGATGCCTCGCCTGGAAGTGATGCCGCCGCCGGTCGACCGGGCCGAAACCACCACCGAGCTGCCCTCCAGCGGTCTGTTCCGACTCGCCGCAGCCAGCGGCCGCGCGGTGTTCGGTCCGGTGTTCAAGGCCATCGACAACGACGTGCGCTTCGCCGTGTATGTGCCCTACTACCATGGCAGCGAATTCGCCGGCGTGGTGGTCGGCGTGCATTCGCTGCGCGACCTGGTCAATCGCGAGGTGCCGTGGTGGTTCTCCGAACGCTACGAACTGAGCATTCTCGACGCCTCCGGCGAGGAGATCGTGTCGAAATCGAAGGTCGATGCATCGGCGACCGAGATGGAATACCTGATCCCGCTCGATCCACCGGGGCGCGGAGTCTCGCTGCGGGTGCGCCCCTATCGGGCCCAGGTGCGCTGGGTCGCGGCCCTGCTCAGCGGCGCGATCGCGCTGCTCGCCGCCGGCGTGGTGTGGAGCGTGTGGCAGTTGCGGCGCCACATGGTGCGCCGCCAGGAAGCCGAGCTGGCACTGCGCGAGGAATATGCTTTCCGCCGCGCGATGGAGGATTCCCTGCTTACCGGTTTGCGGGCGCGCGACATGGACGGCCGCATGATCTATGTCAACCCCGCTTTCTGCCGCATGGTCGGCTTCAGCACCGAGGAACTGATCGGCCATGCGCCGCCGATGCCGTACTGGGATCCGGACGATCTCGCCCGCACCCAGGCACTGCACGAGTACATCCTGGCCCGCGGCACCACCGGCGACGGCGTCGAGGTCCAACTCAAGCGACGCAACGGCGAACGCCTCGACGCACTGATCTTCGAAGCACCGCTGATCGATGCCCAAGGCCGCCAGACCGGCTGGATGGGCTCGGTGCTCGACATCACCGAGCAGAAGCGCGCCCGGCATCTGGCGCGCCAGCAGGAAGAGCGGCTGCAGGCGACCTCTCGTCTGATCACGATGGGCGAGATGGCGTCGACCCTGGCCCACGAACTCAATCAACCCCTGACCGCGATCGCGAGCTATGCCACCGGCTGTCTCAATCGCCTCGACCAGGGGGCGATGGACCCGATCGAGATGCGTGGCGTACTCGGCAAGCTCGGCAAGCAGGCCCAACGCGCCGGCCAGATCATCCGCCGCGTACATGACTTCGTCCGCCGCAGCGAGCCCAAGCGCGAGCGACTCGACCTGAACGCGATCGTGCGCGAGTCGATCGGGCTGGTCGAACCGGACGCCCGCAAACGTGCGGTGGACATCGAGGTGGCCCTCATCGAACCGCTGGCGTGCACCCAGGCCGATCCGGTGATGGTCGAACAGGTGGCGATCAATCTGATCCGCAACGGCATGGATGCCATGAAGGAAATTCCTGCCAGCCGGCGTCGACTGCTGGTCAGCACCACGAGCACGGCGCAGGAGGTGGCGATCCGGGTCGTGGACCACGGCAGCGGGATTCCACCGGAATTGGCGCGCAAGCTGTTCGAGCCGTTCTTCACGACCAAGAGCGAAGGTATGGGGATGGGGCTCAACATCTGCCGCTCGATCGCGGAACTGCACCACGGTCGGCTGGTGTTCGAGGACAACCCCGACGGTGGTACGATCTTTACGTTGTGGCTGCCGAGTTCCTCCGCATGACCCTGCCTCCCCTCGCCCACATCGTCGACGATGACGAAGCAATCCGTGACGCCCTCGAATGGCTGTTCGAGACGCGCGGCGTGGCCTGTCGCGGGTGGGCCTCCGGCGAAGCCTTCCTCGCCGCGTGGCAGCCCGACTGGCGCGGCTGCATCGTGCTCGACATCCGCATGGACGGCATGAACGGCCTGGCCTGCTTCGACGCGCTGCGCGAACGCGAATGCTCGCTTCCGGTGATCTTTCTGACCGGCCACGGCGATGTGCCGATGGCGGTATCCGCGCTCAAGAACGGCGCCTTCGATTTCGTCGAAAAGCCGTTCAATGACAACGATCTGGTGGATCTCGTCGAAAAGGCACTGGAGGCCGACGCCCGCAAGCAGGCACAGCTCGCCACCCGCGACACCGTCGCCCTGCGGCTGGGCAAGCTGACCGCCCGAGAGTCCGAGGTCATGGAGTTGATCCTCGCCGGCAAGTACAACAAGGTGATTGCCGACAAGCTCAACATCTCGATGCGTACGGTCGAAGTCCACCGCGCCCGTGTGTTCGAAAAGATGGGCGTGCGCTCGGCAGTCGAACTGGCCCAGGCGCTGGCCGCGAGTGGGCTCAGGGAACCACGCGAAGACGAGTGAGCACACCCGCCGGCGCCTGCCATCGGGGCACCAGGCCGAGTTCGTCGGCAGCACAGGCTGCGGAGGCCTCGATGCCGAGTTCGGCCGCCCAGCAGGGCGCGCCGTCGACGCGCAGCACCGGCAGCCGGGTGCGGATCCACGGCGGCACGCCGGTCTGCTGGGCGAGCGACTTGAAGTCGCGCAATGGGCCGCCACCCCGTGTCCGCAGGCGATCGCCGTCGCGCCGCACGGAAATCGTGAGCCGCCCCCCCAGCGCCCTCGGCGACAGACCGATCCCGATCCGATGCGAGAACTGGATCGCACCGCCGGCCCAGTCCACAGGCGTCTCACCATGCCATGGTGACTCGGCCGGCGCGGCCGCCAAGGCCGGCTGCAGCCAGAACTCGCACCGATAACGGCACAGTTCGGTTTCGCCCAATGCGATGCGCAACGGCCGCTCCGAGGGCACCTCGACCAGTTGCCGGGCGGCCTCCCGCAGCCGCGGGCGTGCCGGTGAACGGTGGCCGAGCCGGTGGATGCGCCAACGCAGCAGATTGCACAGGCCGGCCCCATCGATCTCGGCAAGGCGCGCGCAGGACGCGGCCACCGCGCCGCCGCCGAGCCGCAGCCAGTCGATCGCGGCCAGTCGATCGAGCAATGCATCGCCTTCTCGAAACTGTTCCGCCGCGGCGGCCAGCCTTTCCGTTGCCGCGGGAAAGCGCCGACGGATGCCGGCGATCAATTCGTGGCGGATGTAGTTGCGGTCGAAATCGGCGCTGCGATTGCTCGCGTCCTCGACCCACGCCAGGCCCTCACGCCGCGCCCACGCCTCGATCTCGGCCCGACTCAGGGCGAGCATCGGCCGCAGCAGCGACGGAGCGCCATCGCGGCCCTCGAACTCGCGCATGGCGCCGGCGCCGCGCAATCCGGCGCCCCGGAACAAGCGATAGAGCACCGTCTCCGCCTGGTCGTCGGCATGATGCGCGAGCACCACGACGTCCGCCGGCTGGGCCGCGAGCGCGGCCATGCGGGCGTGCCGGGCGGCGGCCTCAAGACCCTCGCCGTCGCGTTCCACACGCACCGGCCGGATCGTCAGCGGCACGCCCAGGCGCGCGCACAGGGTGCGACAGAATTCCACCCAGCGTCCGGCGTCCGGACTGAGGCCGTGATCGACGTGGCAGGCCGAAAGATCGGTCGAGCCTGGCCGACAGTGCCGCTGCAGCGCATGCAGTAGAACCACCGAATCGACCCCACCGGACAACGCGACGCAGACTCGCAGCCCGTCGATGGGGTGGCGCCCGAGGCAGGCGCGCAGCGCGCCCGGCGGATCAGCGGGGCGCGACTTCCTTGAAGCGGCCATAGGCCATCAGCCGCTGCTGGCGCCTGGCCAGCAACTCGTCGGCGGGCAACTCGCCGAGCTGGCGCAACGCTTCCGCGATCGCCTTGCGCAGGCTCTGCGCCATCGCCGCATGGTCCCGGTGGGCGCCGCCGACCGGCTCGTTGACCACCTTGTCGATCATCCCCAGAGACTTCAGGCGGGCCGCCGTGATGCCCATCGTCTCGGCTGCCTCGGCCGCCTTTTCGGCACTCTTCCATAGGATCGATGCGCAACCCTCCGGAGAGATCACCGAGTAGGTCGAATACTGCAACATCTGCACCTGATCGCCGACCGCGATCGCCAAGGCTCCACCCGAACCACCTTCGCCGATGATCGTGCAGATCAGCGGCACCGTCAGTTCCGCCATGACGTAGAGGTTGTGGCCGATCGCCTCCGACTGGCCACGTTCCTCCGCACCGATGCCGGGATAGGCACCCGGCGTGTCGACGAAGGTCAGCACCGGCAGGCTGAATTTCTCGGCCATGCGCATCAGCCGCATCGCCTTGCGATAGCCCTCCGGACGCGGCATGCCGAAGTTGCGGAAGATCTTCTCCTTGGTGTCTCGCCCCTTCTGGTGGCCGATGACCACGCAGGACTGACCGTTGAAGCGCGCAAGGCCGCCGACGATCGCCTTGTCGTCGGCGAATGCACGGTCGCCATGGAGTTCCTGGAAATCGGTGCAGATGTGGCGCACGTAGTCGAGCGTGTAAGGCCGCTGCGGATGACGGGCGACCTGAGCGATCTGCCACGGCGTGAGCTTGGCGTAGATATCCCGCGTGAGGGTCTGGCTCTTCTTCTCCAGGCGTGAGATTTCCTCCGAAATATCCACCGCCGAATCGTCCTGAACGAAGCGAAGTTCTTCGATCTTGGCCTCAAGTTCGGCGATCGGCTGCTCAAAATCGAGGAAAACGTTTTTCATCGAAGACACGTCCGGAAACAAAGCGTGTCATTCTACACCTTGCGCGTCGCTGCCATCAGTGGCGGCGGCGCCAGACTATAATCGCGGCACGTCGCCACTTCGGAAGCCCGCCGTGAGCCCACTCCTGTTTCAGTCCAGCATCGCCAGCCTGCCGCTGATCGGCCGCGGCAAGGTGCGCGACATCTACGCCGTCGACGACGACCGGCTGCTGATCGTCACCTCGGACCGCCTGTCGGCATTCGACGTGGTATTGCCCGACCCGATCCCGGGCAAGGGCGCAGTGCTCACGGCGATGGCGTGTTTCTGGTTCGAACGCCTCGCCCACGTGCTGCCCAACCAGCTCACCGGCATCGCGCCCGAAGACGTGGTGACCGCGGCCGAACGCGAGCAGGTGAGCGGACGGGCGCTGGTGGTCAAGCGCCTGCAGCCGCTGCCGATCGAGGCCGTGGTGCGGGGCTATCTGATCGGCTCCGGATGGAAGGACTACCTCGCCAGCGGCGCGATCTGCGGCGTACCGTTGCCCCAGGGGCTGGCCCAGGCGGCACGACTGCCCCAGCCGATCTTCACCCCGGCAACCAAGGCGGACGTCGGCGATCACGACGAGAACGTCAGCTTCGACGTTGCCAGCCGACGTTGTGCCGAGGCCCTGCCGAACGGTGCCGCGCTCGCCGCCCAGGCCCGTGACGCGGCCTTGACGCTCTATTCCGAGGCCGCCGAATACGCCGCCCAGCGTGGCATCATCATCGCCGACACCAAGTTCGAATTCGGCGTCGATGCGGCCGGCACCCTGCACCTCATCGACGAAGCCTTGACCCCCGACTCGTCCCGCTTCTGGCCGGCCGAGCGCTACCGTGAAGGCATCAGCCCGCCGTCCTTCGACAAACAGTACGTCCGCGACTACCTCGAGACCCTGGATTGGGACAAGCGCGCGCCCGGCCCGAAGCTCCCCACCGAGGTGATCGCAGCGACCGCCGCCAAGTATGCCGACGCCTATGCGCTGCTGACCGGCAGGCGTCTGCCCTGAGCACGCGCCGTCCGCCGGACGGCTGGAAACTTCCCGGGCTCGCGCCGTGTCCCAATTGGGTCGTTTGAGGACATGGAGGATGTCATGGACAAGCCATTCAATTCACTCGACCGTCATTTCGACCTGCCGCGGATCGCACTCGTCGAACACAGCCGCCCGCTCAAGTGGCTGAAGGCCGGCTGGCAAGACATGGTGCGCAGCCCGGTCGCCAGTCTCGCCTATGGGGCGATATTCGCCGTCCTCGGCTACCTGATCATGGGCTACGCCATCGGCAAGCCCTACCTGGGCACGGCTGCGGTCTCGGGCTTCATGTTGATCGGCCCGATCGCCGCGGCCGGCCTGTACGAGATCTCGCGACGCCATGAGGCCGGCGAGCGCGTCGGCTTCTTCGCGTCGCTGGCCGGGCTTCGCGGCCACCGCGACAGCCTGTTCACCTTCGGCATCATGCTGGCGTTCCTGCTGATCGTCTGGGAACGCCTGTCGGCCATGCTGTTCGCCCTGTTCTATCGGGGAGACATCGCGGACGTCGCCAATTTCTACAACCACATCCTGTATTCCGGCGACTACGTCCACTTCATGGTCGCCTACCTGGTGATCGGCGGCTCGCTGGCGGCGCTGGTGTTCTCGCTGACCGCGATCGCGATTCCGATGGCGATGGACCGCGACACCGACACGATCACCGCGATGATGACCAGCCTCCGGGCGATCGGCACGAACCTAGGCGCAATGGCGCTGTGGGCGGCAATCATCGTCGCGTTGATGGCGGTTTCCTTCGCAACGATGATGATCGGCATGGTCGTGCTGCTGCCCTTGCTCGGCCACGCCACCTGGCACGCCTACCGCGATCAGGTTGCGCCGTAGCCAACGGCGCTCGGGCTCAGCCGCGAAGTGTCGCGAGCGCCTCGGCATGACGCGCCGAGGCGCGCGACAGCATGGCCTGCAGTTGCTCGCCGTCGATGCGGCCGAGCGCCTCGTCGGTCAGTGCCGCACGGGATATGCCCCCGAGGTCCTCGAACGGGTCCGGCGTCTCGGCGCTGACGACGCCGATGTAGAGGACGTCCGACAGCGTGCGTGGCGGCCAGCCCTCGAAATAAAGCTCGGCCTCCTCGACGGAGTCGGCCACGGCCTCGGGGGTTCCCAGGGCCATCAACACATCGCGCGAGATGCGTGGATTCCAGTAGCGGATCAGGTCGGAGAGTTCCCCGTCCTCGGCCAACAGTTCCGGAAAATCGGATACCCGGGCGAGCAGATAGAAGCTGCCGAGCTTGTGCACCAGGCCGGCGTACAGGGCCTGGTCGGGCGGAACCCCGGGCACGTCGGCCGCGATCGCCCAAGTCAGCGCCGCGACCTCGATCGTGTGTCGCCAGAGTTGGTCGGCCTGGGCACGTACGCTGGGATCGACCGCTTGCGCGATCTGGCGCGCGACCAGCGCCAACGCCATCGGCCGGATTGCTGCGGTGCCGACCAGCAGCACGGCACTGCGAACATCTGCCACCGGCTTGTCGCCGCGGTGGTACATCGCGGAGTTGGCCAGACGGACGACATGGGCAGCCAGCAGCGGTTCGACCGAGATCACGCGCGCGACTTCGTCGACACCGCTCAGAGGGTCGTCGAGCACTCGCTTGATGCGTAGGCACAATTGCATGCTGGTCGGAAAGTCGAGGTCGCCGCCGGCCAGCTCCGCCTCCATCCGGCTGTAGAAACGCTGACCGCGTTCGCTGATTCGGTACTCGCTCATGCCTGCTCCTTGAATTTCCCCCGGCGGCCCCGCATCTGGGAAGACGCCCCGATCCCTGTTTTTCGGCACAATGAGCCCCAACTTGCGCAATTTGCCCTCCGGAACCCCAATGACCAATCCGCTCCTCGACTTTTCCGCACTCCCCCGATTCGACCTGATCAAACCGGAACACGTCGAACCGGGAATTTCCGAAATACTCGGGGCCCTGCGGGGTCTGGTCGACGAACTCCAGCAATTGCCCGCGCCCGGCTGGGACAATTTCGTCGCGCCGCTCGAGACTGCCGGCGAATCGCTCGACCGAGCCTGGGGCGTGGTCGCGCACATGCACGGCGTCATGGATCTCCCCGAATGGCGTGAGGCCTACAACCGGACACTGCCGGAAGTTACCCGCTTCTATGCCGAGCTCGGCCAGAATCTGGCGCTGTTCGGGCAATATCGGAAGATTCGCGAGGGCGCCGAGTACGACCGTCTCAACCCGACACGCCGGCGCATCATCGACAACGCAATCCGCGACTTCCGCCTCTCCGGCGCCGAACTCGCCGACGACCGCAAGCCCCGCTTTCAGGCGATCCAGGAGCGGCTCTCGGCACTCGCAGCGAAATTCTCCGAAAACCTGCTCGACGCCACCAACGCCCATGCCGAGTGGATCGACGACGAAGCCGGCCTCGCCGGCATGCCGGCAGACGTCGTCGCCGCCGCCCGGGCCGCAGCCGAAAAGGACGGCAAGCCGGGCTGGAAATTCACCCTGCACATGCCCTCCTATCTGCCGGTGATGCAGTATGCCGACAACCGGGAGCTGCGCGCCCGCATGTACCGCGCCTACGGCACCCGCGCCGCGGAATTCGGCAAACCGGAATGGGACAACAGTGCCAACATCCGCGAAATCCTCGCGTTGCGGGCCGAAGAAGCGCACATGCTCGGCTACCGCAACTTCGCCGAAGTGTCGCTGGTGCCGAAGATGGCCGAATCGCCCGCGCAGGCGCTCGAATTCCTGCACGATCTGGCGCGCCGGGCCAAGCCCTTTGCCGAGCGCGACCTCGCCGAGTTGCAGGCGTTCGCGTCCACCGAACTCGGCCTCGATCGGCTGGAGCCGTGGGACATGGCCTGGGCTTCGGAGAAGCTCAAGCACGCCCGCTACGATTTCTCCAACGAGGTGGTGCGTCAGTACCTGCCCGAACCCAAGGTTCTCGAGGGGTTGTTCGGTGTCATCGAACGGCTGTACGGCGTCACCATCGAGCCCGATCAGACCTCGACCTGGCATCCCGACGTGCGCTTCTTCCGCATCCAGCGCGCCGGCGAACTGGTCGGTCAATTCTTCCTCGACCTCTACGCCCGCGAGACCAAGCGTGGCGGCGCCTGGATGGGTGAGTTGCTCAACCGGCGCCACCGGGCGGGCGGCTTGCAGGCACCGGTCGCCTATCTGGTGTGCAATTTCACGCCGCCGGTCGGCGAACAAGCGGCACGCTTCACCCACGACGAGGTGATCACCCTGTTCCACGAATGCGGCCACGGCCTGCACCACCTGCTGACCCGGGTGGACGAGCCTGCAGTGTCGGGCATTCACGGCGTCGAGTGGGACGCCGTGGAACTGCCGAGCCAGTTCATGGAGAACTTCTGCTGGGAATGGGACGTGCTGCAAGACATGAGCAGCCACGCCACGTCTGGCGAGGCGCTGCCGCGCGCGCTGTTCGATCGGATGATCGCGGCCAAGAACTTTCAGAGCGGCATGCAGACGGTACGCCAGCTCGAGTTCGCGCTGTTCGACCTGATGCTGCACAGCGACGGGGACGGCAAGGCCGATGCCATGGCACTGGTTCGTCAGGTCCGCGAGGAGGTGGCGGTCGTTCATCCCCCCGCCTGGCATCGCTTTCCCCACAGCTTCAGTCACATCTTCGCCGGCGGCTATGCCGCGGGCTATTACAGCTACAAATGGGCCGAAGTGTTGTCGGCAGACGCCTTTGCGGCGTTCGAAGAGGCGTCGGAGCAGTCCGGCTCGGTGCTCGATCGGGTCACCGGCGAGCGCTTTTGGAACGAGGTTCTCGCCGTCGGCGGCAGCCGGCCGGCCATCGAGTCATTCCGCGCGTTCCGCGGGCGGGATCCCCAGCCCGACGCATTGTTGCGACATAGTGGGATGTTGGCCGAGGCCGCCTGAACGCCGATTCGGGGGCCGCCGGCACCCGTTCGTGGAGAACTGGCCATGCGTTTGCTGACCCTTGCCGCCCTGTTGCTGGCTTCCGTCGCCCAGGCCCAGACCTATGTCTGGACCGACGAGAACGGCCGCAAGCACTATTCGGACCGCCCGCCTCCGCCATCGGTCCAGCACCAGCAGCGACGCTTCGGCCCGAACGGCGCAGTGCGCACGCAGCCGTACCGGGTGCGCGAGGCCGCCCGCAGTCATCCGGTAACCCTTTACACCGGAGAGTCCTGCCCGCTCTGCGAAGACGCCCGAAAATTGCTGTCCGCACGGGGCGTACCATTCACCGAGGAGAAGGTCGGCAGCCAGGAAGAACTCGACGCCCTGACGGAGCGCTTCAACGGCAACGGCCTGGTGCCCTCGATCGAGGTCGGTCCTGAGAAATTCGCCGGCTACATCGACGAACGCTGGCATGCGCTGCTCGACGACGCCGGCTATCCGAAGGATCTCAAGGGACTGCAGTAGGCACGGGAACGCCCGCGTTCGAGCGGGCTTGACAGAATTGTGGCGGCACCTATCCTACACCCCAAGGTGTATTGATTGGCGCCGATGGACAAGACCTTCTTCGCACTCTCCCACCCGACACGACGGGTACTACTCGCGCGCGTCGCCGCCGCTGCCGAGTTGACCGTGGGCGAAGCAGCCGACGGGCTCGGCGACAGCCCCTCGCAGATCACCAAGCACGTGCGCATCCTCGAGGCCGCCGGCCTGGTGGCCCGTCGGCGTGACGGCCGCACCCATCGCCTGCGATTCGACCCGGCGCCGATCGACGAAGCGCTTGGCTGGCTCGCCCGTCACCGCGCATTCTGGTCAGGGCGGCTGGACGCACTGGCCGACCACCTCGACGCGCAGGAGCGCGCCGATGGATGATCGCGCCGACCACGACATGCTCGCCCTCGAGTTGCATCGCGTCTTCAGCCATTCCCGCGAGCGCGTGTTCGACGCATGGCGTCGGCCCGACGCACTGATGGCGTGGATGGGTCCATCGGCGGCGGTCAACGCAACCGAGGTCGACATGGACTTTCGCGAAGGCGGAGCCTATCGCATCGCCTTCGACGACGGGAGCGGCAGACTGCGTCGGGTCCGCGGCCGATACCTGACCATCGACCGACCCAAACGACTGGCCTTCACGTGGATCTGGAGCGAAGCCTCGCCAGCCGACGAGGTCGAAACCACGGTCGTGTTGGACTTCGTCGAGCACCCCCGCGGCACCCAGCTCCACCTGCGCCATCTGCGTTTTGCCTCGGCCGAGGAACGACAACGCCACGAAGCCGGCTGGAGCGGCACATTGGACAAGCTGGCCGGACACCTCGCCCATGAACGGGGATGATCTCGGCTGGCCGGGATCGGCCATGGCTTTCCTGACCGCACTCGCCGAGCACAACAGCCGGGACTGGTTTACGGCCAACAAGCCCCGCTATCGCGAGGCCGTCGCCGAGCCGGCCGCCCGCTTTCTCGCCGACCTGGCAACCCAGCTCGGCGAGTCCGCCGGGCATCCATTCGACGGCCGCATCTTCCGGCTGGCGCGCGACATGCGATTCGCGAAACCAGGTGAGCTGCCGTATCACCCATGGCTGCGGATGGCGTTCCAGGCCCGCGGACAGGCGGGCGGTTGCTATCTGTCGATCGAGCCCGAAGACATCCGCTTCGGGGTCGGCCTGATCGCCTTCGACAAGACCCAGTTGACGGCTTGGCGCAGCGCAGTCGCAGGCCTCGCAGGCAATGCCCTCGGGCCGGTCGAAGCTGCGTTGGTCGGCGCCGGCTGGCGCGTCGACCCGCCCCAGTTGCGTCGCACGCCACGCGGCTTCGAGGGGGAAGGGTCGGCCGCGCGGTGGCTGCGCCACAAGCAGTTCTGCGCATGGCGGGACAACCGCGGATGCCGCTTCCGATCACGCGCCGAGTTGCAGCACTGGTGCGTCGCCGCCGCCGAAGAGGCGAGACCGCTTTCGAAATGGCTGGCTCGGCATCTGCCGGCCGGACAGTGCGCCGAATCCGCCAACCGGGGAGGTTGACCATGGCCTACGACGAACACCTCGCCGACCGGATCCGCCAGCAACTCGCGCAGCGCCACCAGCCCTATCAGGAAAAACGCATGATGGGCGGCCTATGCTTCCTGGTGGATGACAAGATGTGCATGGGCGTCAGCGAAGACCGCCTGATGGCGCGAGCGGATCCGGAGGACTACGCCCGGCTGCTGACCTTGCCGGGCGCACGACCCATGGACTTCACGGGGCGGCCGCTGAAGGGTTTCCTGTTCGTCGAACCGGAAGGCCTCGACCGGGATCAGGATCTGTCGGCGTGGGTGCAATGCTGCCTCGACTTCAACCCCAGGGCCAAGCGCAGCGCGCGACGACGAACAAAGCCGTCCTGAGTCGCGCGTACCTCGGCCGATCAGTCGGGCGAGGTCAACTGCTCGTCCGGCGCGAACGAGTCGTCGCCCGCAGCCGAGACGAAGTACTGCCAGCCGTAGATGTCGTCGTTGCCGATCGATACGATCTCGGCCCTGCGCAGCCCCGAGTAGATGCTGTGATTGTGATAGCGGTAGCGCTCGCCTGCACTGAGGGTCGCCGTGGTCCCCACCACCGGCGCCCACGAGCCACACGCCCAGCCGCCCGGGACGGCGTCGCAGGTGGAGTAGATCCGATGCTCGATCTGGACCTGCGAGGCGACGCCGCTGACCATGCATACCGCGAGCCAGATCTCGTCGACCGATCCGAAATACCCGACCGCATCGTTTGCCATGCCGAACCCGAAATCCCAGTGCGTGGAGGTCGAGAACGTGTCGTCGTCGAGCACCAGAAAGCCGTGCCAGTCCTCGAAGGCGCCTTGCCACAGGCCGATCGCGTCACCCGAGCAGCCTTCTGCCCAGTCGTCCTCGTCCTTCGACACCTCGTTGTCGAGCGTCGGTCCCTCGGCGCCGTCGCCGATCGCCACCAGGCGATCGAGCGGGCGCTTGCGGACCTCGGCAATCCGTCGCGGCATCACCGACCCGATCGGTGCGACCCGCACGAACAAGTCGCCAACGGTGCGGGCCGTCGCCACCACCTCGAATGTCCGCGCGCCGCCCTTGACGACGGTCGAGACGGAATCGCCCTCGTCGACGAAGCGCACCAGCCCGCCGGCGACTTCGTACTCCGCGATGATCGCCTCGCGCGCCGCCGACGCCAGCGCCTGGGCCTCGACAACCGCGTCGTCGGCCGGTGGCGTGCCGAACAGTACACCGTCCGCGGGGTACGCTTTGCCGCCCGGCAGCGGGACCACGATCACGTCCGCACCGGAAGCCCGCAACGCATACAGCGGCGGCAGTAGCACGATCATTACCGCCAGCAGTCCGCGCCCGAGGGAATTGCGCCAATGCCCGGCAGGGCTGTGGGATTTACGCCAAGCGTGCGTCGTCGGATCGCAGTTCTTCATCGGGGGCCTCCCTCGGATTGTCTGGCGCGTGGAGCGACTGGCCGCAGCGCGTGGTTCGGGTGCCCACCGGGTCGACAGTCACCGGATCGGGCGGCCCGGAACTTCGCTTGCATGCCATCTCGAGGATGACGGTCGCCGCGCGCAGGGCCAATGACACTGCGCACCCCACGGTTGTGACGTCGTTCGCTTGCCAGGGCAACCCGACGGCATGGCAAGAGTGCCGTTCGTCGCCTCGGTCGGGCGCAACGGCGACTCGTCCTGGGCAATCTGGGGCAACTCGCCCATTCGTGGGAAAGATTCCCCAGTTTTCCCCAATACCCACCCGAGCGGGTGTGTTGGCCCGATCCCAACGGCGCGCTTTGCCAGGGCGGCGCCTCGATCCGACATCGATCACCGGCAACGATCGATCGCACGCCATTGCTTTCATGCGGTTTTTTCGCCAGCAACGGCTGCACCAATCCGCCTCGCGGCCCAGCCTACGTGGGCAGATTCGCGCGCATGCGAGGGCATTCGGCATCTGTTCGAAAACGTTTCGCGTACACCTTTCGAACGCTTCGCAACCCGGCGCTGCCGTGCTGCAGGTCCACACCAATCGGCTTGCCGGCCTTCCCTCGAGCCATTTCCGCGATGCCTCACTGCAGCATCGACGATTCGGGAACACAAGTTGCTGCGGAACGGGTGACAGGGTGGCTCAGCGGGCCACCCGGCAGGATCAGGAGAACGAGATGAATGCGATCACAGCCAGCCAGCAGCTCAGGGAAGAAAACACCCGCCACGCCGGTACCGGAGGTGTCAGCGCCGGCAACGCGAATCTCGGTTTCCGTCCCGCCTTCCGCGACCGAATGACCGCCCGCGTCTATTTGTCTTGTTTCGCCGATGGCCGTGCCGCGCCATTCCATCTGGTCGACGGATTGCCGTCCGAGGTGGTCGAGGACCGGGACGCCGCCGGCCACGTGACGCGGATCAAGGAGAGCCTCGAGTCGGGATTCGTTCGAATGGGCCAGTTCTTCACCCGCGCCGAAGCCAGCGCCCTGGTCGGCGCCGCCCATTGAGCGCGAGCGCGGCGGCGCACTTCGCCGGTGGCGGACTTGCCGCCACCGGTCTGCCGCCTTCGACTATGGCGCCGCGTAGGTGACGCGGTAGATCGCACCGGCAAAGTCGTCGCTGATCAGCAACGAACCATCCTTCATCACCGCCACGTCGACCGGCCGCCCACGATAGATGCCGTTTTCGTCGAGCCAGCCCTCGGCGAACACTTCGGTCGTATCGGCGCTGCCATCTTCCTTGAGGCTGGTGAACAACACGCGGGCGCCGACCGGCTCGGTACGATTCCACGAGCCGTGCTGGGCCGAGAAGATGCCGCCACGGTATTTCTCGGGAAACATCTTGCCGGTGTAGAAGCTGAGTCCCAGGTCGGCAGCGTGGGCAACCGTCAGCACCTGCGGATCGGTGATGTTGTCCGGCAGCGGGTCCTGATCGTAGCCCGACTCGGTGATGCGTGTTTCGCCCTGCTTCCACGGATAGCCGAAGAACTGCCCGGCCTCGGTGGCCCGATTGATCTCGCCGTTGGGGATGTCGTCACCCATGCCATCGGTCTGATTGTCGGTGAACCACAGCGAGCCGTCCTTCGGGTTGAAGGCCTGGCCGACGGAGTTGCGCACGCCGGTGGCGAACACCTCGCGGCCGCTGCCGTCGAACGCATTCATGCGCACGATGCCGCCGATGCCCCATTCGTTGTAGCGCTCGAGCTTGTCGCGCGGTGGCACGTTGAAGGGCTGGCCGAGGGTCACGTAGAGCAGACCGTCCGGCCCGATCCGACAGGTGCGTGCGCCGTGATTGAAGGACTCTTCTTCGGGCGGAATCAGCTTGCCCTGCCCCACGACCTCGATCACCGCCACGTCCGGGCCTTCATAGAAGAACTCGGCCGCGGGGAAATTGAGAATGCGGTTGTGCTCGGCGACGATCAGGAAGCCATCCGGCGTCCAGCAGACACCGTTGGGGACCGCGAATTTCAGGGAGGGGGCGAAAGACTTGACCTCGTCCGCAACGCCGTCGCTGTTGCGGTCGGTCACCGCCCACACCGAGGTCTTGCGGGTCCCCACGAACAGCATGTTGGTGCTCGGCGCGACCGCCATGTGACGGGCATCCGGCACCACCGCGAACAAGTCGATGTGAAACCCGGGGGGCAGCTTGATGCGCTTCAGGTTCTCCCGGATGGCATCGGCGTTGGGGCCGCTCTGTTCCACCAGCGGAATGTTCAGATCGGTGGTCGCAACCTGGAAGCGCTTGAGCTTCTCGATGTTCCGCTGCGCCATCGCCGGCATCGCCGCGACACAGGCCATGCCGGTCACGGCAACCATGAGCGCGGGCAGGGAGGTTCGGATTCGCATGCTTGTCTCCTGAATTCATCCGCGTCGATGCCGGCGCCGCATCGATCGTTTGTTGCCGTGCCCGGTCCAACGGACGATCCGGGCCGCGCCGTGGCGGCAGAGTCCGCACGTCGTCGGTCCACGAATCCGCCGCAAGGGCCCAGGGCGGGTTCGACCGGCGCGTGACAATGGCGTCCGACTCCCGCGCGGCCCATGTTGCTGCCGGATGCAGTGCGGGTGACTTCGTTCTAGGTGACGGCGCAGGCGATTACAAGGGACAGGCAGCGAGGCTGCAGCGGCGAGAACCGCCACAGCCCAAAGCGGTCGAGCATGGACCGTCAGCCGGCAGACTCGCCGACGTAGATCTCGACGCGACGGTTCTGGGCGCGTCCCTGAGCCGTCTCGTTGCTCGCCACGGGCTGGCGCGATCCGCGCCCTGCGATCGCGATGCGGCCGGCATCGACGCCCCGGTCCACCAGGAAATCACGTGCACTGGCAGCCCGACGGGCCGACAGGGGGTCGTTGACGCCGTCGCTGCCGGTACTGTCGGTGTGACCGATGATGCGCACCGTGGTCGACGGATTCTGGTGCAGGGTCTCCGCAAAGCGGGACAGGATCGGTCGCATCTCCGGCTTGATCGCGGCCTTGCCCACATCGAAGGAGACGTCGCTCGGAATGTCCAGCTTGAGTTGGTTGTCTTCGGTGCGGCTGACATCGACGCCGGATCCCGCCGCCGCGTCCGCCATGGCCTGGCGCTGGGCCTCCATGCGCTGGCTCCAGATATAGGCGCCGAGGGCGCCGACGCCGGCCCCGATGGCCGCATCGCGACCCACTTTTTCACTGCCGGTGGCGCTGCCGATCACAGCGCCGCCGACGGCGCCGCCGACGGCACCGAGACCGGCATTGCGCTGGCTCTCGCTCATGTTGGCGCAAGCACCGAGTGCGGCGGTGATGGAGACGGCAACGGCGATTCGATTGAACATTCTGACCTCCAAACGGTTTTCAGGCAGCCCGCTCCGGGCATCTGAGCCTTCGATTGCGTCGTCGGGCGATCGTGCGTCGCGGGCGCTGCCCGGCGCCGACCTCTCCCGAAGCATCCTAGCGTTCGTTCGCCAGGCCATCTGTCCGACAAACCCGGCCCGCGCTGTAGGCTTGCTCCTGCGCAGGCCGGTGCGATGCGAGAGCTTGCGCAATCCCCCGGCCCGCGGGCAAGCGGCGAGACGCAAGCAATCGTTACCGCGGATTCCACCGCATTCGTCTCGCGCGACACCGGGACCGCCATCGAGCGACGCCCCCTCGCCCAGTCGCAAGCGCGCGATCCCCTGGAGGGGAGGGCGACGGGCTCGTCCCGCCCCACTCACCCCGTGTCGCGTCCGCGAGCACCAGGGGATGCCAACGGGGCAACACGCAGGCGCAACGTGATACATGTGGATACGAGCCGGTACCACGTCGCGACCGGAATGTGAATTGCGTCACACCGGCAGACAAGCAGATCCCGCGGCTACGCCGATGACAATAGAATTCCGGCACCGCCATTGCCGGAAGTTCCCTTGAGCCAGTTCAGGATCGTCTTTCGCGGCCGCACCCTGCCGGGCCACGACACCGAAGCCGCGCGCAAGAGGCTGGCAAAAGCCCTCGGCGCAGGACCGGAGCTTGCCGATCGTCTGTTCTCTGGCGCCAAGGTCAGTCTCAAGTCCGGCCTCGACGCCGCCCAGGCCGAACGCTTCCAGCGCAAACTGGCGGCCATCGGCATCGAGGTGACGGTGGAACCGCTGCCGCCGAAGCCCCCGCTGCCGCCGGCCACACCAGCGCCGACGACGACTGTCGCTGCGGTGCCCGCCGCCGAGCCCGGTTCGACATTCGCCACAGCGGATTCGATGTCCTGCCCCAAGTGCGGACACCGGCAGGCCCGCCGCACGCTCTGCCTGGCCTGTGGCGTCGACATGCCGCGCTTCGCCGCGAATCGCGATCACGCCCCCGTCGAAACGCCCGCGCGGGAACAAGCGGGTCGCGTTGCGCTGTCGGCGGCGATTCTCGCCGGCGCCGAGCAGCGTGACCCGTGCCCTCCGCTGCTGGGGCTCGGGCTCGGGGGCCGCATGGGCCGCCTCGCCTACATCACCGGCTTTTTGCTGCTGACATGCGTGACCTTCTGGGGCGTGATGACGGCGGTCGCCTTCGGTTTCACCTTCCTCGCCGGCTTGCTCCTGGTCGCCGTCGTCATCCCCTACCTGCGCCTGCACGTGATGCGTTGCCACGATCTCGACTGGTCCGGCTGGTGGGTGCTGCTGTCGGCGGTGCCAGTGGTCGGCACCATCTTCTCGCTGGTGCTGCTGGCAATACGCGGTACACCCGACGACAATCGCTTCGGCCCACCCGTCGAGTCGGCGGGCTGGGGCAGGTTGCTCGTCGCCCTGGGCGCCCACGTCGGTCTCGCCGTCGTCGTTCTGCCCCTGACCCAGGACCGGATGCGCGCCGGCATCGAGCGCAGGCTGGCCGACGCATCGGATGCCGGCGCGCGGGCGCTGCTCGGCACCTACTCGCCGGCCAGCGACGAAATCTTTCTGTTCACCCGCCGCGACTGTGCCCCATGCGACCGCCGACGCGATGAATTCGACCGACTCGGCGTCCGCTATATCGAACTGTACCTCGACGACGACGCAGAACTCGCCCGCCTGCTCGCCTCCCGGCTCGCGCTGTCGGAGCGGCCGGGCTCACGTGGACTGCCGATGGTCGAGATCAATGGCACGCTGCTCGCCGGCGACCCCCCACTCGCTCGTATCGCCAATCATTTCGGCACTCGCTGAGAGGCCAGTCGTCGGAGCGCGTGCCGGCACGGGCCGGGACAAACGGTGCGGGCGGAGAAGTTCAAAAGACGCCCCCGCCGCTTCGCCGTTGCGATTCGCGCCCGACTCGAATTCGCTGCGATGGCCTCGAAGCGGTTGCGGGGAGCGGCCGCGACCCCCCGACAACTCAGTCCGTGTGCAGGACGGGTTCCGGTGCCACCTGAGAGACCCGTCCCCACTCGAGCCCGAAGCGGGCCAGATACTTGCGAAGGCGGTCGGCATCGTTGGGTTGCTTGCGGCTCCGGCGGGATTGGGCGAAGAGCTTGCGGCCGGCATCCGACAGGCTGATGGCGCGGCGGCAGGTTTCGATCACGGTGTTGAGCTGGCAGCGGTCGAAGAGGTCCAGGGTATCGGCGTCATCGCCCAATACCTGGCGCGCCGCGTCGACAGGGACGGCAGCCGACCAACTGCGTCGCAGGCGTTCGATTTCCTCCGTCACCTGATCTTCCCGGATTCGCCCGGCATCGGCCAGGGTCGCCATTCGCGTCAGCGACGCCGAGAGCTCGCGAAAGTTGCCGGACCAGCGCGCCTCCGCCGAGCCGGCGAAGTCCAGGTAGCGACGCCGCGCCTCGACATTGAAGCGCACCTGCTCGCCGTGCTCCCGGGCATGACACTCCAATTCGAAGTCCAGATTGGGCTCGATGTCCTCACGGCGACCGGCAAGTCCCGGCAACTCGAAGGTCCATAGATTGATGCGCGCCAGCAGATCTTCGCGGAAGCGGCCCGCCACGACCCACTGGCGTAGGTCGCGGTTGGTGCCCGCGATGAGCTGAAAGTCGCTGCCGATCTCCTTGTCGCTGCCGAAGGGAAAGAAGCGCTTTTCCTCGATCGCCTTGAGCAACATGGCCTGCTCGTCCAGGCCCAATTCACCGATCTCGTCGAGAAACAACACGCCGCCATCCGCCGCCCGCAGCAGGCCGGCACGCTCGCGCTGGGCACCGGTGAAGGCGCCTCTGATGTGGCCGAACAGGGCCGACATCGCGGCGTCGCCCCGCAGCGTCGCGCAGTTCACTTCCACGAAGCGCCCTTCCAGCCGTTGCCGCTGATGCTTCAATTCGAAGACCCGACGGGCCAGAAAGGACTTGCCTGCCCCGGTGGGTCCGATCAGCAGGATCGGCGCCCGGGTGCGCCCTGCCACCCGCTCGATCTGTTCGATCATGCGGTTGAAGCCGGCGTTTCGGGTGGCGATACCGGACTTGAGGAAGCTTACCGTGTCGGCGTGTTCGCGCTGAAAGCGCTGGGCGATCTTGTCGTAGCGCGAGAGGTCGAGGTCGATCACCTCGTAGCTGCCCACGCTGTTGGCCACGTCCTTCTTGCGCGGCGGCGAGGTCTGCACCAGACGCGCCGGCAGATAGCGCGCCTCGGCCAGCAGGAACCAGCAGATCTGCGCCACGTGGGTACCTGTGGTGATGTGGATGAGGTAGTCCTCGGTCTCGGTATCGAAGGCGTAGCCGCGCGCGTAGTCCAAGAGCGCCGTATAGACCTCCTCGAAGTCCCACGGGTCGCGCAGCTCGACCGCCACCCGGCGCACCTCCGTCTCCGGGGAGACGGACCGGATGTCCAGTTGCACACGCTCCGCCAGCCCGCGGCTGCGCGCGTCATGCAGCAGTTCCAGACGATGCACGACGAGGTCTTGCTGTTGGCACAGGCCGACGGTGGGCCGCCACTTCTGCCAACGCTGGCTGCCACGACCGCCGTAGTCGAGTTGGGTACCGAGGAAGCCGATGGCGACGGTCTTGCGCATGGAAATTAGCTTGTCCGCTAGTCTCATATCCCAGATTCTAGTATTTCACGATCTTGATCCTGGCGCCAAACCTCACTTCCATCGGCGAACCCGATTTTGTTCAACGACTTACGAAAGGCTTTCCGCAGCCGGCCAGAGCTGGCACGCCATTCGCAATGGCAAAATCGACCGCAGCTCGCTGCAATGGCCCACGGGCCGGGGTTCCCAGCCCCGCCGGTGCGCGGCAACCGGATCCCGGTCTGTCGTCGCCGCGCATGCCGCCGCAGGGATTTCGGTCGCGTTGCGGACTTTGGTGAGTCCATCCGGGTTCGATTCCCGGGCCGCAAACCACTGGATAGCTCAATTGGGTAGAGCAACCGCGCGGGCCAAGCCCGTTCGGTCGGTCGCGGGTTCGACTCCCGCTCCAAACCTGTCCTCACACGACAGTTATGCAAACGGCAACACCCGTCGGCTGCGGATTGCGCAAGCACCCGCCGCCGGCCCGCTCGGCCCCCGGCCCGCGCAGGCGGCAGGGTGGGCCGGCGCGGTCGGGGACGGTTCGGTGACGCGCTGCGGCATGTGCACTCACCCGCCTCCTCCGGCCCGCCGCCCGCCCCCCGTCCGCGCCGAACGGGCGGCCCGCCGGGCCGGCGACCGGTCGGCAAGAACAAGGAGAATCGAGATGTTGAAGCGCTTGGTGGTGAAGAAGAACGAATGTGGGGTGCTGCTGCGGGATGGCGACTTCGACTGCCTCCTCGGCGCCGGACGCCATTGTTTTTTCGATCCGTTCGGCCGGCTGGTGCTGCAGGTCTGGAAGCTCGATGCGGCGATGAACGACAGCAACCTGGTGGACTACCTCCTCCGCCATGCCCCTGCGCTCGTAGACGAGCACTTCGAGCGCATGGAGCTCACCGAGGACGAGGCCGGTCTGCGCTTCGAGAATGGGGTGCTGGTCGAGCTCCTGCCCCCGGGCGCGCGGCGCTTCTTCTGGAAGGGGCTGGTGGCCCATCGCCTGGAGCGCATCGATCTGACCGTCGACGTGGCTGTGGCGCCGCAACTGGCGGCCCGGCTCGCCCAACCGGCCTTGCGCAACCGGGCCGTGGCCGGCCTGGCGGGCCTGCTGATGGTTCAGGTGCCGACCTACCACGTGGGCGTATTGAAGATCGACGGCAAGGTGCAAGGCCTGCTGCAGGCTGGCCTGGCCGCATTCTGGCGCTTCAACCGCGACGTACAGGTGGACCCGGTGGATACGCGCCTGCAGAACCTGGAGGTGAGCGGCCAGGAGATCCTGACCCGCGACCGGGTCGGACTGCGCATGAACCTCGCCGCCACCTGGCGCTACACCGATGTGCTGCGGGCCCATGAAGCCTTGAGCAAGCCGGCCGAGCATCTCTATCGCGAACTGCAGTTCGGACTGCGCGCGGCGGTGGGAACCCGATCACTGGACGAATTGCTGGAGAACAAGCAGGTGATCGACGAGGTGGTAGGCGCCCACGTGCGGCACAAACTGGAGGGCTACGGCATGGAAGTGAGCGGCGTCGGCATCAAGGACATCGTCCTGCCGGGTGAGATGAAGGCCATTCTCGCCCAGGTGGTGGAGGCATCGAAGTCGGCCGAAGCCAACGTGATCCGTCGCCGCGAGGAAACCGCCGCCACCCGGTCGCTGCTCAACACCGCCAAGGTGATGGAAGACAACCCGACCGCACTGCGTCTGAAGGAGCTGGAAACCCTGGAACGCGTGGCCGATCGGATCGATCGCATCTCGGTGGTCGGCGGACTCGACCAGGTGCTGAACGGGCTGGTTCGCATCAAACCGGGCTGAGCCCGCCCAGCACCGTGTTGTCCCCGCTACCGTTCGGGTAGCGGGGAAAGAGACGAGAGGAGCCGAGATGAAGGCCTTCAAGAGTGGCAGGCAGCGCCGGGCCGATATCATGGCGGCCCGACTGCGCCGGCAGGCGAAGCGCCGCGCTGCCGCTGTGTTGCAGGCGATCGAACTGCGCCCACCGCACACCGCGCCGATGGACGTCACGCGGCTGCGCCCGCGCAACAGCTACGGCAAACCCGATTTCGTGACTCGCGCCTACTACCGCGATCTGCATTTTTTCTGCATCGATTGCGGTGCGAAAGGCGTGTGGACCGCCGCGCGCCAGGAGTGGTGGTACGAGCTCGCCCAGGGCAAGGTGTTCACCAACGCCCGACGCGCGAATCCGGACCGTGTGCTGGGCAAGACCGTCGTTCGCCGCTGATGGCATTCTTTTGCCCCGCTGCCGTTCCGGGTAGCGGAGCCGGGGTCGGGATGGCCCCACGTTGAAGGACAACGAAATGGACTACCAAGTACTCGAAGTCGAAGGCGGAAAGCCCATCAAGATGTGGACCGAAGGCGTGCCGGTGGAAGAGGCGGCCCGCCGCCAGTTGATGAACACGGCCAAGATGCCGTTCGTCTTCGGCCACCTTGCCGTGATGCCGGACGTGCATCTGGGCAAGGGTTCGACCATCGGCAGCGTGATACCGACCCGGGGCGCCATCATCCCTGCGGCCGTGGGGGTGGACATCGGCTGCGGCATGATCGCCGCCCGCACCAGCCTCACCGCCGCCGACCTGCCCGACAACCTGCATCCCTTGCGCACCGCCATCGAGCAGGCCGTGCCCCACGGTCGCCGTCCGGGCAAACGCGACCCGGGCGCCTGGGAGCAGCCGCCGGAGACGGTCGACGCCATGTGGGCGGCGTTGCTGCCGGGATTCCGGCGCATCACCGACAAATACCCGCGGCTGCAGAACACCAACCACCACAAGCACCTGGGAACCCTGGGCACCGGCAACCATTTCGTCGAGGTCTGCCTCGATGAGGCCGACCGGGTCTGGTTCATGCTGCATTCCGGTTCGCGCGGGGTGGGGAATGCCATCGGCACCTACTTCATCGAGATCGCCCGCAAGGACATGGAGCGACATATGATCCAGTTGCCCGACCGTGATCTGGCCTATTTCGAGGAAGGCAGCGAGCACTTCGACGACTACGTGGAAGCGGTCGGCTGGGCGCAGGACTACGCCCGGCGCAATCGCGCGGTGATGATGCACCACGTCATCCTCGCCGCCCGCCGGACGATCGCCACGCCCTTCGCGGCCGACGTAGAGGCGGTGAACTGCCATCACAACTACGTACAGCGCGAATCCCACTTCGGCGCCGAACTCCTGGTGACCCGAAAGGGCGCGGTGTCGGCAAGGAAGGGCGAACTGGGCATCATCCCCGGCTCGATGGGCGCCAAGAGCTACATCGTGCGCGGCCTCGGCAACGAGGATGCCTTCTGTTCCTGCAGTCACGGCGCGGGCCGCACGATGAGCCGCAACGAGGCCAAGCGCCGCTTCACCCTGGCCGACCAGGAACGCGCCACCGCCCACGTAGAGTGCCGCAAGGACAGGGACGTGATCGACGAGATTCCGATGGCCTACAAGGACATCGACGCGGTGATGCACGCCCAGCGCTCGCTGGTGGCGGTGGTGCATACGCTGCGCCAGGTGGTATGCGTCAAGGGCTAGCCCGGAAATTTCACGATA
>JAGRFZ010000142.1 GCA_020445785.1 Rhodocyclaceae bacterium | reverse complement strand
GCGCGAAACCGGTGCGCCGGGGATCCTCGATCTCGGAAAAGTGCTCTGCCAATGTTCTCGGTCCCATTGCTCGTCCAAATGACGAGAGTAGACCGGAATGCGAAGCAGTTCACAAGACATAAGCATAACCTACTGAAAGTGAACGGCTTTCCAGGCAAGTCGACGACATTGGCATTTCAAGGTGTCGGCTATGACAACTAAGTGCGGCGGCCCTGGCCCGCCACCCTGTCAGCAGTGCTCCTGCCTCGCCCCGGACACCATGAGTGATTCGCTGGCCGCCCGTCGTTGTCGTGCGGCAGCCTGTCGGGAGCATTTCCGGCGCTGAATTGGCGCAGGCGGGCCGGCCACCACTCAGGCCGACCAAGTGCCGCGCGAACATCCGCTTCGCCGGGCCAGTGCCGGTGCTAGGCCGCCATTCGCCGCACACACCCGACGGCCCTGCCACCGCCCGCACCGGGATCGGTACGCGGTACCCCAGGAGCTACCCCGCCTGCAGCAGCGCCATCACCGGCACGGTGTCCGGCCGCACGCCGCGCCACAGGCGGAAGGATTCGGCCGCCTGGGCGACCAGCATGCCGAGACCGTCGGAAAGCATCGCCGCGCCGTGCGCGCGTGCGTCCGCGAGGAAGCGGGTCGTGCCCTTGCCGTAGACCATGTCGTAGGCCAGCGAGCCGTCGGCGAAGACGTCGGGCGGCAAAGGCAGGCTCTGGTCCGAGAGGCTGGCCGAAGTGGCGTTGATGACGATGTCGAAATCGTGTTTGGCGAGCATGCCGAAGCCGCCTGCGTGGAGGCCGGCGCGCACGCCGAAAGGCGCGATCAGTTCGACCGCCCGCTCCGGCGTGCGATTGGCGATCACCAGGGCTGCGGCGCCAGCGTCGAGCAGCGGCAGGATCACGCCGCGGGCGGCGCCGCCAGCACCCAGCAGCAACACCCGCCGCCCATCGATATCGACGCCGAGGCGATCACGGATGTCGGCAACCAGGCCGACGCCGTCGGTGTTGTCGCCGTAGGTGCCGTGTTCGTCGAATTTCAGGGTGTTCACAGCACCCGCCATGCGCGCACGTTCGCTCAGCGTGTCGGCGAGGTCGAGGGCTTCCAGCTTGAACGGAACCGTCACGTTCATGCCTTTGCCGCCGGCCGTGCGGAAGGCCGCGACGGCGTCGGCGAAGCCATCGCGCGGGGCGTGGATGGCCTCGTAGGAAATGTCCTGGTGGCATTGCCGCGCAAACTCGGCATGCAGCCTCGGCGACTGGCTGTGGGCGATGGGATTGCCGATGACGGCGTAGCGGTCGGTCATGGGAGGTCCTGTCGGTGCTGGCCGGGGGCACAGGGGCCCGAAATGCAAGTGTAGCCCGCAATGACGAAGCGCTCACGGCGGCGCACCGGCTCGGCCCGCACAGATGCGATCGATCCGCGCCACAGACTGGGCCTCGGCTGCAGCGAGAGCGTGGTGCGATTGGTGTACATTGCGGGCATGCGTCGCGATCCGGATGCCGTCACCGGCCCTTCCCCAACCGTCGAGGCACCGCCATGGCGAGCCTCGGGCCCGCGCGCGTCGTCATGATCGTACTCGACGTGCAATGCGAGCACGGCCACCGCTTCGAGGGTTGGTTCGCCTCGGCGGACGACTTCAAACGGCAGCGCGGGCACGGGCTGGTGGCCTGCCCCACCTGCGGCAGCACGCAGGTGGACCGGCGCCCGTCCGCAGCTTATCTGCGCTCCGGCCGCGACCATCCAGGCGCCGCGAAGAAGCCGCCGACGCCGCAGATGCTGGCGGCCCAGCTCGCGGCCAGCCTACGCGAGATGGCGGCCGCGGCCGACGACGTCGGCGATCGGTTTCCCGACGAGGCGCGCAAGATTCACTACGGCGAATCCGAGCATCGCAGCGTGCGCGGACGCGCCAGCCGCGAAGAGGTGGCATCGCTGCTCGACGAAGGCATCGGCGTGCTTCCCGTCCCCCCCGCCAAGGACGATCTGCACTGAACGCACTGCAGGGCGGCGCGTGGACGGTGGCCGCGACGGGCCGTGATTCCCCGGATCGGTGGCGCTCAGTGGGCGCCGGACACCAGCAACGGTACGCTCATCTCCTGCGCGGACAAGCCCCCATGCACGGCGACCAGGCGGTGCACCTCCTGCGGCGCGGCGGCGTCGACGACCGTGCCTCCGCCGCGCGGCAGCAGCAGCAGGTCGCCGACGCGGACGTCCAGGTCCCGGTGCGGTCGGCCCGGCCCCAGCAGCCCGGCATCGATCACCTGGGCGCCGCTCAGCACGTCGATGCGGCCCGGCCAGCGCGCTTCGATGGCCTCGCGAAACGCCGCTTCCATGCCCGGCCGCAGCGCACAGAAGGCGGCCCGCCGCTCGCCCCAAAGCGGCATCGCGAGCATCGATGCAATCGCGGGCTCGGCCCCGAGGCAGATCATCTCCGCCTCCGGTGCATCGATCAGGCCGTGGTCGGCGGTCGCCAACAGCGTTGCATCACCCGCCTCGCAGCACGCGGCCAACGCCGCGAAGCAGTCATCGAGTTCGCCGAAAATCTGCTGCAGTTGCGCGGAAGCCATGCCGAAATCATGGGCCGTCGCATCGAACTGGGGAAAGTAGAGGTAGACCAGTCCTCGCGGGCCCAGCCGCTCGAGCGCAAAGGCCAGCAGTTCGGGCACTTCGTCCAGCGCCGAGTAGCCAGCCACTGCGGCGCCACGGCTATGGTGCCGGCTGAAGTCGGAATCGATCAGCCACGCAGGGCTGATGACGAACGCGGTACAACCCAGGCCCTGGTACAGCGAACGATACGGAAACAGGCGCCGCCGGCGCACCGGGTGGCGCAGGGGTTTGCAGGTTTCGTGGTAGATCATCGGCAGCGGTTCGAACAGGCCGACCCCGTCGTGGCCACGGCAGACCCAACCGTTGAGTCCGTGCGTCGCCGGCGAGAGTCCGGTCATCATCGTCGTCACGGCCGAGGCAGTGGTGGACGGGAACACCGAAGTCAGGGCCGAGCGGCGTGCCATCCGCATCGCCGACGACGCGCCCGGCCCGCCCAGATAGTGATCACCGAGGCCGTCGAAGAGGGCCAGCACCAGGCGCTGACCGCCCTCACCCGGAACCCCATCGGGTGCCGCCATCGCCCCTTCGCCGCCATCGCGCTTGAGTCGCGCCCCGACCCAGCGTACCAGCTCGAGGATGCTGTTGCTGCCGTACGCCGGAAGCCGCCGTCCCGCCAGGGAAATTGCCAAGTCGATCACCAGTAGGCCCTCCTGTCCCCGCCCGGCATCGTCGGCAAGGGCGCAAGAACGGAGTATTGCAATGCACTGCGTCGCGCCGTTCGCAGGGCCTGGCCGCGCCGTGCGAGCCCGGCACGCACACCCGCGACCGCGGGCCCGGGCGGAAGTGCCGATGCAGATCGAGCGTAAACCAAAACGGGGAGGTACACCCTGTGGATGCCCTCCCCGCCGAATCTGGAGCGGGAAACGAGTCTCGAACTCGCGACCTCAACCTTGGCAAGGTTGCGCTCTACCAACTGAGCTATTCCCGCTTCGCCCCGTGCGCCCGTGGGCACTGGCGTGGCCGCCGGCCGGCATGCCCGCCGACGACGCGGCGCGAATGATGCCGTTTTTCAGGCCGTGATGCAAGCGAGCGGTTGCACGACCGACACCCGTGCAACCAGGCCGCGCAAGCCGCAGCCTGCAGCGCGTTCGTGACCGAAGTAACGCCGTGCGACGGCGACGCTTCAAGCCGAGGGAGTTCCGAGCCGTAACAAGCTTCCAAGCATCCGGTTCACGGTGGCTCGACCGCGGCTGGAGATATCCCTTCCGGCCTACCACCCATGGAGAACAAGAATGGCGCTTCTGCAATCCGCCTCGCGCGTCGTCGTCAGTTCGCTCATCGTCGCCGTCGGCGCCGCAGCGAGCATTCAGGCCCTGAGCCAATGGGCCGCCCAGAGCGCCGAGACCGAAAGCCGCCTGATCGAGCTCCAAAGTACGCTCAATGCCATGAATGCGCTCGAATGGCGGGCCATCAGCCTGCGCAGTCTCGATGAAGAAACGACCGAAGCCTTCGAACACGAACGTACACGGGCATCGACCTTGCTGGCCGCGACCAACGCAGCGGGCGCCGACGCCAACGGCGAATTGGCGGACGGCTATGAGCGCTACGCCGGCGCGATCGCCCGCGAACTCACCATGATCGATCAAGGCCGCATCGACGAAGCCCTCGAACTCGACGAGGCAGAGGTGGATCCGGCCTTCGAGCACCTGGCCGAGGGCATTTCCGCGGCGGCCGCCGAACGTCACGCCGAGAGCGACCGCGTCGGCAAGCTCGCCGCGTTCGGCACGACGGCCTCGTTGTTGTTGGCCGCCGCCGTGATCGGCTGGATGTTCACACGCTTCACGCGCTCGCGCGAACGCCAGACCCGCCAGTTGGCGGATGCCCTGAACGAACTCCAGCAGACCCAGGCGCAACTCGTGCAGTCGGCCAAGCTGGCGGCGCTGGGGCAACTGATCGCGGGCATCGCCCACGAGATCAACTCTCCGCTCGGTGCCATCCGCGCCGCCGCCAGCAATGGCGAGGCGGCCATCGGCAGCACGCTCGATGCGCTCCCCGAATTGTCGGAGCGCGCCGATGCGGCGACCCGGGAACAATTCTTTTCGATGGTCTCGGACGCCCTGAAGTCGGCGCCGCTGGTGACTTCCGCCGAACGCCGTCCGGTGTTGCGCGCCCTCGCCCGAAAACTCGACGAAGCCGGCATCGCCGATGCCCGGGCGGTGGCGGACCTGCTCGTCGATATCGGCGTGCGAGCACCGTTCGACCGTGTGCTGCCGCTGCTCCGGCACCCCGCGCGCGACTGGCTGCTGAAGCTCGCCTACGACCTCACCCGCCTCAACGAAAACAACCGCACCATCCTGAGCGCCGTCGAGCGGGCGGCCAAGGTGGTCTTCGCGCTGAAGAGCTACGCACGGGTCGAGCACGCCTCGGATGCCCAGCGCTTCGATCTTCGCGCCACCATCGATACGGTGCTGGAGCTCTACCGCAACCAGATCAAGCACGGCATCGAATTGGTCTGCAATTTCGAAGACCTGCCGCGGCTCGACGGCTACCCCGACGAGCTCGTGCAGCTGTGGACCAATCTCGTGCACAACGCGCTGCATGCCATGCCGGCCGGCGGCCGGCTCGAGATCGACGTCGCGAAGCGCGGGTCGGAAGTCGTGGTCAGCGTGACCGACAGCGGACCGGGAATTCCAGACGACGTGCGCAACCGGATCTTCGAGCCCTTCTTCAGTACCAAGCCACGGGGCGAAGGCACCGGCCTCGGCCTGCACATCTGCCGCCAGGTGGTGGCCAAGCACCAGGGCCGCATCGAAGTGGACAGCCGACCGGGCGAGACCCGCTTCCGCGTCGCGCTGCCGTTGCCTGCATCGGCCGTGGATGCCGAACCGGAACCCGAGGCACTGGCCGCATGAACGGGCAGCGACCCACCAACCCGAGGTCTTCGAGATGACCCGATCCGCCATTCTCTGCGTCGACGACGAAGCGATCGTCCTCAGCAGCCTCAAGGAACAACTTCGCCGCCGGTTCGGCGACCGCTACCTGTACGAAACCGCCGCCAGCGCCGAAGAAGCTTGGACATTGATCGGCGAGTTGGCCGAAGACGGCATCGGCATCCTGATGATCATCTCCGACTGGCTCATGCCCGGCATCAAGGGCGACGAATTCCTCGCGCAGGTCCATGACGCCCATCCCGACGTTCTCACCGTGATGCTGACCGGACAGGCCGAGGCCCGGGCGATCGAACGCGCCCAGCGCGAAGCAAATCTGCTGGCTTGCATCCACAAGCCGTGGGACGAGATCGAGCTGCTCGATCTGGTCGGGGCCTCGCTCGGGTGAGCATGGCGGGCGACAGCGTGCCGACCATCGTCTGCGTGGACGACGACACGCTGATCCTGCGCAGCCTGCGCGAACAACTGCTGCGCGGCCTCGACACTGCCTGCGACATCGAACTCGCCTCCAGTGCCGAGGAGGCACTGGCGCTGATCGACGAACTCGACGCCGAAGGCGCCGACGTGCCGCTGATCATCTCCGACCAGGTCATGCCGGGCCAGCACGGCGCCGACCTGCTGGCCGAGATACACCGGCGCAGGCCCTCGACCCTGAAGATTCTGCTCACCGGCCAGGCCGACGTGGCGGCCATCGGCACCGCCGTCAACGAAGCCAACCTGTATCGCCTCATCGGCAAGCCCTGGCAGGAACAGGATCTGGTGCTGACCGTGCGCGAAGCCTTGCGGCGGGTTTCCCAGGAACGCGAACTCGCGCGCCGCACGGCGGAACTCGAGGAGGCGAACCGCGAGCTCGAGCGCTCGATGCAGTTGCTCAACGCCACCATGGACGCGACGCTGGACGGCTTGCTGGTACTCGATCGCCAAGGCCAGCCGACACGGGTCAATCGGCAGTTCATCGAATTGTGGACGATTCCCGAACCGGTCGCCCGGCTCGAGGCGGCCCAGGCGCTGGTCTCCCATCTGCGCACCCAGCTCGCCGATCCGACGGCATTGCAGCTCGATCCGAAATCCGACATCGAAGAGCCCAGCCTGCTCGAACTCCGGGACGGCCGCGCAGTCGAGTACCGGAGCCGGGCCCAACGCCTGGACGGCGACCGGGTCGGCTCCGTCTTCAGCTTCCGCGATGTCACCGAGCGCGAACGCACGATCGAACGCATCCGCTTCGAGGCCCTGCACGATCCACTCTCGGGCCTGCCCAACCGCAACCAGTTCGATGGTGCGCTGGCCCGCGCCATCGAATCGGCCTCGCGATCGAACGCCGCGGTGGCCGTAATGTTCGTGGATCTGGACCACTTCAAGCGCATCAACGACGAGCTCGGCCACGACGCCGGTGACCGCCTGCTGCAGGTGGTGGCGCGGCGACTCGATACCTGCCTGCGCGACGGCGACCTGATCGCACGATGGGGTGGCGACGAATTCACGGTGCTGCTGCCACGGCTGCCCCAGACCGAGGAGGCCGAAGTCATCGCCCGACGCCTGCTGAAGGCCCTCGCGCCGCCGATACAACTCGGCGAACTGTCGGTGCGCATCAGTGCCAGCATCGGCATGGCCACCTTTCCCCAGGACGGCCAAGATTCGCAGACCTTGCTGCGGCATGCCGATTCCGCGCTGTACGAGGTCAAGGCCGGCGGGCGAAACGGCTACCGCAGTTATTGCGCCGCGCACGACGCCCATTTTGCGGCCAGCGGTCTCGCGCTGGAAAGCGATCTGCACGGCGCGGCCAAGCGCGGTGAGCTGCGCTTGCACTACCAGCCCCAGGTGGATTCCCGTACCGGCACCCTGTTCGCGGTGGAAGCCCTGGTACGCTGGAACCACCCCCGGCGAGGCCTGCTCGGGCCCGCCCATTTCATCCCGCTGGCGGAGCAGTCGGGGATCATCGTCGATCTCGGTGAATGGGTGCTGAAGTCCGCCTGCATGCAGGTGGCCCACTGGCACGCACAGGGTTTCGACCAGCTCCGGCTGGCGGTCAACCTGTCGGCCGTGCAGTTCGAGCAAGGCGATCTGCTGGCCAGCGTGGACGCGGCGCTGGCGGCCAGTGGGCTGCCCCCCAGCCACCTCGAACTGGAAATCACCGAAGCGCTGGCGCTGCGCAACCTGGGGGCCACCGTCCGCATCCTCGAAGCACTGCGGGCCCGCGGCATCAGCATCGCGCTCGACGATTTCGGCACCGGTCACGCCTCCCTCAGCTACCTCCGCGACCTACCCTGCAATACCGTCAAGATCGACCGCTCCTTCGTCCGCGAGATCGCGCCCGCGACGCGTGAGGCGGCCATTGTCAGCGCCCTCGTGACGCTGGGCGAGCGCCTCGGCATCCGCATCCTGGCGGAGGGCGTCGAATCCCGACCGACGGCCGAGCATCTACAACAGCTCGGCTGCTGGCTGATGCAGGGCTATCTGTACGGGCGCCCGGTCGACGCGGCATCGCTGACCCCGAAGGTACTCGACGGACTCGAGCTGCCCGCCGTCTGCCACGGCGCCGCCTGAGCGGCCCCTACTTGCCGGGCAGCACCGCGACGCCCTGCCGATGTCCTTCCGCCCCGCCCGCGATGAGCGCGTCGCAAATCGTCAGGTAGAACGCCGCGGGGCCGCCATCACCATCGCCCGCGACTTCGGCGAAAGCGCGCCTCGCGTGTTCGAGCTGTCCGCGCCGGAACGCGTCGAGCCCTTCCGCAAAGCGTGCGGAAATCGCCGCCGACGGCGGGTTGTCGCGCAGTTCGAGCAACTCCAGCGCCTCCTCCTTGCCGGTCAGCGCGAAGCGACCCAGGTCGCGCAGGCAGCCCTCTTGGTTCGCCCGGTCGGCAAGCTGGCGCGAAATCAGAACGCGGGTTCCGAGGTACTTGTTGGCGCTTTCGATGCGGCTGGTGGTGTTGACGATGTCGCCCACTGCGTGCAGTTCGCGCCGGCCGCCAGTGCCCACCGAACCGTAGAAGATGTGTCCGCAGTGCAGGCCCAGCCGAGTGGGCAAGGCGCCTGCGGCGGGGCTCGGCCCGTTCATCTCGCGGTCGAGGCGCAATGCGGCCGCACAGGCATCGGCCACCGCCACGGGTGATCGCTCGTCGGCGAACCACAGCGACAACACCGAGTCCGCGACCGTGTCGGCGATGTGGCCGCCGTGGGCTTCGACCGCCCGGCTGAAGCGGTCGAGATAGGCGTTGAGCATGTCCCGCACGGCCGCCGGCGAACGACCTTCGCTGAGCCGGGTGAATGAGACGATATCGCTGCACAGACACACCGCGAACAGCGTTCGGCCCTGCCTCAGGTCCCCGACCAGGCTCGACAGCCGCGCCAACGCGGCCGGCGACAGTCCCACCTCGACCGCTTGCTCGAGTTCGCGGCGGCGCTGCAGGTTGCGCCGGTGCACATGGGCCGCCCCGAGCGCCGACGCAATCAAGGGCGAAACCACCAGCGGCACGACGACCGGCAACCACAGCAGGCCCCGACTGAAGGCGGCCACGACAAGGACGGCATAGAGCGCCTGCGTGCCGGCGGTCGCGATCAGGGCCGCCCTGGCACCGGCGAATGCCCACGGCAGCGCCAGCAGGCCCGCGTGCAACATGAGCATCATTAGCCCCGTCGCTTCGCCCGGCCGGCGCAACCAGTTTCGATCGCGCAGATTGGCCAGCGCCGTCGCGCAGAGCTCGACGCCGCTGACGTCCACGCCGTCGGCCCGCGTGTACGGAGTCTGATAGGCATCCACCTGCAATGACTGGTTGTTCTCCGAATAGCCGACCAACACGGCCTTACCGGCGAAATGCGCAGCCCGGACCGGATCCGCGAGCATTTCCAGCGCCGCCGGATAGTCGATCGTCTCGAAGCTCCCGATCGGGCCGTACAGATTCAGCGCAATGGCGCCGCCCGGCAACGAAGCCACCGGCTCGCCGAGATACTCGGCGAGCCGGGCCGGCAAGGACAAGCGGTCGCCCAGCGTCGGAATCCGTGCCCAGAATTCGAACACCCCATAGGGCGTCTTGGGCAGCACGAACGGCGCCGTCGCCCACGCCGCATCGGCAAACCTCGGCAGCGGCGGTCGACTGATCTCGGTGGCGGCCACGACCTGGCCGTCATGGCGGACGAAGCTGCGCTCGACGGTCTCGGCGAGCACGACATTGCCTGCCCGCCGCAGCGCGCGCGCGAGGGCGGCGTCGTCGTCCCACGCGCGCGGCCGGGCGAACAGCAAATCGAAACCGATCACCCGGGCGCCGGCAGCATGCAAGCCGTCGATCAGCTCCGCGTGCAGATGGCGCGGCCAGCGGTCGGCCCGCAGCGGCAATCCGAGGGCCCTCGCCGAGGCACCGTTCAAGGCCACGACGACGACATCGTCCGGCGCCGCGCGCTGCCCCCGCATGGCATACAGAAAATCGATGCCCAGCGCCCATTCGAGCCGCGCCAGCGGCGTCAGCCACGTCGCGCCAACCAGCAACGCCGCCAGCGCGGCCAGCCCCACAGCCGGATGCAGGCGACGCCCGGACGTTCGGTCGCGCGTCACCACGGCACATCGAGCGCCGGCATGCGATCGCCACGATCGGACGACGCACCGGCGCACTGGGTTGGCGTGCGATGGCCAGGCGCTTGGTACACAGCGTGATTTCCCAGGGCGGACGATACCCATTCTAGGCATTCCGTCGGCTTCGCCGCCAACCGCCACCGATCCGAACGGCGAACCCGTCGCCGTGTGACATAGTTCCTCATGGCGCTGAGACACCCGTCACACCGTCTTGTGGTCGACATGGGCGCTGACTAGAGTGTCATATGCGGTGTGCAACGAAACGTAATGACATCCGGCGAGGAACAGACCATGCATTTCCGGCCAAAGCGGCCTCGGGTTGCGCCATGCGTGAAGACGGTTCTGCTCGCCGCAGCCTGCGCGTTTTTCGCCCCCCTTGCCGCTGCGGGTTGTGACGATCCGGTCGGTCGACTGCTGTCCGCGGAGGGCGTGGTCGAACGGCGCGGCGCCGACGATGGGCCGTGGCAGCGCATCGAGCCACCCGCCGAGGTCTGTCGTGGCGACCGCGTCACGGTACGCCCGCCGGGGCGCGCCGCAGTGCAGTTGCAGGACGGCTCGCTGCTGCGTCTCGACGAGAACACCACCCTGCACCTCCTGGCTGTCAGTCGCGACACGCAGACCGAACTCGGCCTGATCGAAGGCTTTCTGCATGTCATCACGCGCATGCGCAAGAATTTCAGCGTGACCACGCCGTTTGTCAATGCATTGGTCGAGGGCACCGAGTTCAGCGTCGCCAGCCAGCCCGGGCACGCCCAGGTCGTCGTCGAATCGGGTACCGTGCGGACCGAGAACCCTCACGGCAGCATGCTGTTGCCCGCCGGCGCCGGCGTCGAGGCGGTCGCCACCGACGGACCGCGCCGGATCGAAGTCCGTCCGCTCGATGCCTTGCGCTGGGCGATCCATTATCCCCAGATCGTCTGGCACGGCGAGGCGGAACTGGCGGCGCGGCCCGCGGCCGAGGCCAGGGTACTGCGCGAGGTTCAGGCGAAGATGGTCAAGGCCCGCTACGCCGAGGCCTTGGACCTGCTCGAGCGTTCGGGCCCGAACGCCACCGCATCGGCAAATACCCGCATCTCGCTGCTCCTGGCCCTTGGCCGGGTGGACGACGCAATCGCCTCGCTGGGGCGACGCGCGGACGCCGACGACGCGACGGCGATTGCGCTCGACGCCATCATGCGAGTGGCTCGGCATCAGCCGCGAGCCTTCGAATCCGCCCAGGCTGCGGTCGCTGCGGGCGGAGATTCGGCGGCCGCCCATCTGGCCCTCAGCTACGCCCGGCAGGCCCGCGGCGAACTGGAGGATGCGCTCGCTGCGGCGCGCGAAGCGACACGGCGATCGCCGCAGAATCCGTTTGCCTGGACCCGCCGCGCCGAGCTGGAACTGTCGCTCACCCTGGCCTCCGAGGCCCGCCGCTCGCTGGCGCAGGCCGGAACGCTCGCCCCCGATTTCCCGCGCGGCAAGACCTTGCTCGGGTTCGCCGAGATGATCGCCGGCGCCATCGATACGGCGCGCGACATGTTCGCCGACGCGCTGGCCGCGGACGCCACCGACCCCCTCGCCTATTTCGGGCGGGGCCTCGCCGCAGTGCGCAGCGGCGACGACGAAGCGGGGCGCCGCGACATCGAGCGCGCAGTGTTGCTCGATCCCGGCAACGCGGAACTGCGGGCCTACCTGGCGCGGGTCTACGTCGAAGAGGATCGCGGCGCCCTTGCCGCCAAGGAGCTCGAGCTGGCACGCCGGCTCGACCCGGCCTCCCCCACCCCGTGGCAGTTCGACGCGCTACGCAAACTGCGCGACAACGACCCGGCCGGCGCCCTCGTCGACGGCCGTCGCGCAATCGCGCGCAACGACAATCGCGCGGTGATCCGGACACCTCGTCTGCTCGACATCGATCGCGCGATGCGCAGCGCCAACCTCGCTGCGGCCTACTCCGCGATGGGCTTCGAAAACGCACTGCGGGTGACTGCGATCGACACCTTGATGGACGACCCGGCGTCGCCGGCGGGCCACCGCCTGCTGGCCGACGCCCACGCCGAGACCCCGCGCGGCGAGGCCGCACGGCTCGGCGCGCTGCTGCAGGCGCGGTTGCGCGAACCCATCGGCCGCACCCCCTTGCCGCCGCAACTCGACACCCGCGCGACGCCGCTGGTGGGTGGACCGCGCGTCCTGTCTCCGGAAGACACCAGCGACCTCTTCGAGCGCGGCCCGAACCACTTTTTCGCCAGCGCCCAGGCCGGCACCCAGGCGACACGAGGCGCGAGCATCCTGGCGTCGCGCGCCGGCGCGCGCGGGCAGATCGCGCTCGGCCACTTCGCCTATCGCCGCGACGCCATCGGCGAGAGCCGCGACATCGATCTCACCGCCACCCGGCTCGACGGCCGCCTGGCGATCGATGCCGACACCGTGCTGATCGGCGAAGTCGCCAGCGGCGACCGTCGCGGGGGCGAAACGGTGCCGCAGTTGCTCGCCGGCATCGGCCTGATGCCGATCCGAATCGAACAACAGGCGCAGCGTGATGCCGCGCGCATCTCGCTTCGCCGGGCGATGGGCCTCGATACCGAACTGATCGTCACCGGCGGCGTGCAGGGCATTCGGGAGAAGAGCTTCGACCGCGTGACACTGCCATCCCCGCTTCCGCTCGGCCCGCAGGGTCCGTTTGCCGAGCGTTTCGACACCGACCTGTCCACCCGCCTGCATTCCCGCGAGTTCGGCCTGTCGTTCGCGCGCCAACGCCCCGGGCATCGGCTCCAGGCGGGACTCGCGACCTACCGCCAGGACAGCCGCACCACCAATGCGCCGACCCTCTGTTGCCAGTCCGGCACCGAGCCGATCGTGCTGCAGCCGCCCGACACCGACCGCAGCGAAATCGAGCACAACCGCCTGTTCGCGAGCCTCGCCCTGGAGCCGTCCCGGCAGGCGACGATCTTCGTCGGCGCGACCCACGACACGCTGAGCGGCCCTTCTGGCGTCGACCGGCTCAACGGCAAGCTCGGCGCGCGCCTGCAGGTGGACAGCGCGACCACCATCGGCGCAGCGGTGATCCAGGGCGTCAAGGGCCCGAAGTACCGCGAACAGGCGGTCGAGCCCCCCCAGTTCGCCGGCTTCGACCAGGTGTTCGACGACATCGAGGGCACCCGCTGGCGCCTCGACGCCGCCGAAATCGACCATCGACTGGCCAATGGCGGTATCGTCGGCGCGGTTTGGTCGCGACGGCGCCTGGACGTGCCGGGGCTGGGCTGCGACCAGGGCGATCCATGCCTGGGGGACTGGAACGAATCCCGCCATCGCGCCTACCTCGAATGGCCGCTGGGCGATCGCGCCGCAGCCACCCTGGCATGGCAGTTCGAGCGCCAGCAGTTCGACGGCAACCGGGCCAATCTCACCACTCTGCCCCACTACCTGCGTACCGAATTGGTGCCGATCGGGTTGTGGCTGAAGCCGGCCCGGCACTGGACCCTGCTGCTCGAGGCGCTGCGCGTGCGGCAACGCGCGAGCGTCTTCGACGAGTCCGCCGACGCTTCCGAGTCACGCAACGCCGACCACTGGCTGGCCAATGCCCGCATCGGCTTCGTTGGTCGGGCCCGCCGCATCGAAGCGTCGCTGGCCATTCACAACCTGTTCGACCAGGCGCTGGCGTTCCAGAACGCGGATCTCAACCGCGATCCGCAGGTGCCGCTGTTCTACGCCGAACGCAGCGTCGTGCTGCAGGCGAGCGTGCGCTTCTGAGTCCGTCGCCGGCGTAGGGAAACCCGCGGATATCGACATTGCATAGGGAGGAGGTACCCATGACACGTTACCGAACCAAGGCGGCACGCACGGCGCTGCGATTGCTGGGCACCGCCGCAACGCTCACGATGCTGGCGGGGTGTTTCGGAAAGGAAGGCTACGGACCGGACGGCTATCGTACGAAGATGGACATGTCGGGCGACGTCATCGGCGCGATCGTCATCGACAAGAACGGCGAGATCGCCGTGGTCGGCGCCGACAAGCAGGAACTGCCGCGATGTTCGCTGCCCGGCGAGGACGGAAAGTATCGCACCTGCGGCAAGCTCGAAAACACGCGGGTTTCGGGGATCAGTTCCTACTCGATGGTCCGCCACACCGGTTCGACCTGCTACACCATCGGCCCCTTCGGCCACGGCGGCAACATCTATTACTACCAGATCCCGTTCGGCTGCACGCCCTGAGGCCTGCCGGCCTCGACCACCGCCCGTCCCGCGGCGATCGAGGCCGCGCTGCGGGCGGCGCGGCGCACGACAACGGCCTGGGATGCCGCCGCAGGGGAAAGCCTGCGTTCACCGCCGGGTTGGCTGGCCGGTTCTGCGTGTAACCGATTCCGACTCGAACAGCGGCATCGCCGAGCGTTCTGGCGCATCCAGGTCGAACACCAGCGCGGCAACGCCCAGTTCCCCTTTGTAGAGGCTGTTCTCATAGCCATCCGAGGTGTCGGAGAGGGCTGCACCGATCGCTTCGGCCGCCCGCTCGGCAGCGATGCGGGCTCGCATCAACCAGGTCGGATCGCCGCTATGCTTGTACCAGTGCAGCAAGGCGTAGCCACGCCCTGCCCAGCCGCAACACAGGTTCGCCGCGCGGCCGGGTTCTTCCCAGGCATTCCAGGCAGCCATCTCGGCCAATGCCGCGTAGCGGGGGTCACCCAGCGAACGATGGGCCTGGGCCCACAGAAAGACCAGCCCGGCGCTGCCATTGCACCAGCCGGGCATGTAGGTCGCGTCGGCCACGCCCAGTTGCCACGGCCAGCGCGCGCCGCGACCGATCGGCTCGGCGTAGTCGGCCAGTTGCGCGAGCCGCGTCGCCAGTCCGGCGGGACGCGCCTGCCCACTCGCTTCGCACCAGCGCAACACCGCGTAGATCAGCCCCGCCCAACCGTGGGCGATGCCCAAGGTGGAGATCCCATCGTCGCGTGCGATCGGTGCGGCGCCGCCGATCGCCTCGGCGATGCAATTCGCCGTGGCTTCGCCGAGCGACAGCAGCCCCGCCTGCCCCGCCAGGTGCGTCGAAGGCAGTGCTTCGACGAGCAAGGCGTTCGCCAGCAACACACCACTCCGGCCGAGGGTCAGGTCGAGGTTGTCGCACGGGGCGTCGGCGGCGGCGACGAAGTCCGCCAGCGCCTGTTGCAGGGCGGCGTCATCCCCTCGCGCCAATGCGATCAGCGCCTGCACGGCGAAGATCCCGCTGGGCGAATGGTAGGGCGACACACGGCCCACCGTCTCGGCGGTGATCTCGATCGCCGGATTGTAGAAAGCGCCTTCCTCGCCGATCATCGCCGCGGCCCGCGTCGCCCAGACGTCCGCCAGCGCCAGCAGGCCCGGATCGCCGCGCACCGCGGCCATCCGATACAGCACGTGGGCGGCGCCGCCGGCACCGTAGTTGATCGACGCGGTGGGCGGAGGGGTCCAGCCTTCCTGCATCGGCGCTCCGTCCCATCCGAGACGCTGCAGCACGCGTGACAGCAGGCCCGGGCCGTGCCGATCGGCCGGCTGCGCGCCCGCCATGGGTGCAACCCCGCCGCGCCCCGAGGCGCCCGTCGGCTCGGCTGCGGCCCGCAGTGCCTGCGCGAAGGCATCCACATCGGCAAATCGTCGACGCGGCTCCTTGCTCAGGGCACGGGCCAGTACGGACTCGACGGCGGGCCATGTTGCGGCCCCGCGCTGCGAGAACGGCAACGGCGCCTCGCCGGCGATCTCGCGCAGCATTTCGTCCTGCCCCAGCGGGAAATCGCGATAGTGGTCACCGGTGAGCAACAAGTAGACGAGGGCAGCGAGCGCGAACTGCTCGCCCGCGAACGAAGCTGCGGGGAGGGCCTGCCGTGCGAGGCGCGCCAACGCATACTCGGGCTCGAAAAAGAAACCGACGCCGCCCCGCTGCGGTGGCCCGCCGCCATCGGTGGCGCCGACAATACGCGCGAGGCCGAAATCGATGAGCCGGACCCGCCCGTTCGCGTCCACCAGAATGTTCCGCGGGTGAATGTCGCCGTGCACCACGCCCCGCCGATGCAGTTCGGCGTAGGCGTCGAGTATCGACGCGCACAAGGACAGCAGTTTCGATGGCCGCTCTGCGGCAGGGGCCCGGCGACATTCCTCGGCGACCACATCGGCGGCAGCGCCGTGGATCCAGGGCTGCGCCAAATAGGCGCGCCCCTCCCATTCGCCGCGCGCGACCACCAGGGCGGGGTTCGCCTGCGCGAGATGCCGCAGCACGCACCACTCGTGCTCGATCATCGCCACCACCGAGGCACCGGCCTTGGCGCGGGCGAGTTTGAGGGCGAAGGGCGCCCGCTCGGCGCCGCGAACCTGGTAGAGCTCGGTGTCCTCGAGGGTTTGCACGCAACGCACGACGGTAAGGCCGTCGACCTCCGCCCCCGCGCCCAGGCTGGTCACGATCTCCTCGGCCTGGGGTGCGTCACCGGGCACCAGGAGCTGGGAATTGACCAGATCCCGAATCAGCGGAAAGGCTTCTTCCAGGGTCTGGTACGGATCGCTGTCGATCGCGATACTGTAGCGGAGCACGCCTTCGCCGAGGGTCGTCGGCGAGCGAAACTGCGCGAGCAGGCCGGCGGCTGCCGCACTGATCACTTTCGACGGGGTGCGCGAGCGCTGGCGGCTGATCGCCACGTCGCCCTCATCGCAGGCCAGGCGCCCACGCAGCGCCTCGCTCAAAGTGCCGACCGGCGTCAATTCCACGTCCTCGGGTACGACCAGGGGGTCCGATATGCTTGCCACTTAGCCTCTCCTTTTCTCGTGCCAACGCTGTCTGTCGGGCGCCCAGGTATCGATGTCGACACCCTCGATGCTCAGCCGTCGCAAGGCGAACTGCCACGGTTCGATCCCGGCGCAGGTCACCTTGGCGGCCGCGAGCGCGACCGCCAGTCGATTCGTCACCCATAGCCGCCAACTTTCCGGCAGACCGGAGCCGGGCATTCGTTCCTCGCTGGGCGGATCCATGCCCCAGGAAAGCAGGCCGGCGTCGTCGATGCCGGCAGTAAAGGGCGTTCCCTGCGCCGGGCAGCCGACCAGGCGCTCCTGGAGTCGCACCGCGAGGTCGGCCAGTTCCTCGAACGAATCCAGATAGGCCACGATCTTGTCCGGGCGCAGGAGCCCGGAGACATCCCGCCCGATCTTGAACGCCGCCACGCCGCTGCGAGCGAAAACGTCGACCACGTCTGGCCAGGCCTGCGGCAATGCTTCGGGGCGGGGACTCACGTACAGTTTGAAGCGCCGAATCTCATCCGCCCGGGCGCCACGGGGTCGCGCATGTCGCGGCCGCCACATGAGCCAACCGTCGTTGCCTTCGCCCTCGCCCAGCCGTACCCAATGGCGTTCCAGCAATCGGCGCGTGGCCGAATCGCCCCGAATACCGAGGAAGTCCTCGATCGTTTCCAGGGTGGACAGCTTCTCCCGCCAGGCCGCCGTGATCGGCACCGTGTTGTATGCATAGAGGCGGGACGAGAGTTCACCGCTGCCCTCGACACGCAGCCCCTGCCCGTAGCGGAGCGCATCCCGGGACAAGGCGGCGATTCTTCCCTGCCCGAGCGCAAAGGCCTCGTCCCGATGGATCAGGGCGTGGGCGGCGGGACCCGAAACGAAGCCGGCGTCCGGGCCCATCGCCAACTCGAGCACGCCGTCCAGCACCAGTTCGGCCACGGTCCGGTTGCAGTCGGGGCCGAGGCGGGTCCGCACGTAGGCCGGAAGGGGCCCCGGCTGCCGTAGGGAATGCAGCAGCAAGGCGGTCTCATGACAGATCGTCTTTGGCGAGAGCCCCTGGCCGGACGTCGGCCAGAGCACCCCGTGCAACTCCGGATCCTGCTCGGCCTCCGCCTCGAACGCGTCGCGGTATACTTCCGGCAAGCGGTCGAGCAGCACGATCTCGTACACCGGATTGGCGCGGAAGATCCCGCCGGTGATCGATTTCAGCCCAGACGGATCGATCACCGGCCCGGCTCCGCCGCCGCCATCGCCCGAGCGGGGCCGCCCGGGCGGCCCGGCACGCGCGCTCGGCTCACTTGTCCAGCTCCTTCCTGGCCGCCTGCACTTCGTCCAGTGCGGCTTTCAAGCCGGCCTCGAGCATTTCCGCCTGCTCTATGGTCTTGGGCTTCATGTCCTGCGAAATCTCCTCGCTGCGGACATGCAGCGCCTTTAGGGCTTCGCCGAGTTGCCCCTGCACCGCCTTGATGTCGTCCGGATTGATGACCAGCCGCTCGAAGTCGATCACCCACAGGCGGGTGTCCATGCAGGTCGAATAGTTGACGCCGCAGCCGTCCGAGAGGAAGCACGAGCCCCGAAAGCAGGCAGTCAGGGTCGGATTCCGGCAGAGCACGCTGTGGCCGGGACATTGATAGGTGTTGAGCCGACAGTGCAGCGTGAAGTGGGCACACGCGTTCGTCGGGAAATGGCAGATCGCGCCTGCGATCTCGTCCAGTTTGGCCGAGGCGATGTCGACCATCAGGTTTTTGACTTTGAATTGCGCCATGGACCTACTCCTTGGTTGTCGCCCGATCCGCGAATCGAGCGGTTGCAGCGATCGGACGGAGGGTCCGGACAGAGGCCGCGTCGATGCCCCACGGCAAGCCGCCCATCGACCGTCCGATCCGCCGGTGCACTTCGCACAGCGAAGCGCGGTGGCCGGCACCCAGTGCGACTTGGGCGAAGCGCAGCGAACCGTGCAGGAGAGCGAAGACGGATCGGAGCGGATTCGGAGCGTGCCGTCGGGCACGCAACGAGAGTCCGGTGGTCCCTGGAACGCGCTCCCTTCGGCGCAGCAGATCAGCCTAGCGGTCGGAAGGCTGCCGGCATTTCGGTCGATGGCTTCAGCATGGAGGAAGCCGTTCCGTCGGCCTATGACGCGGAGCACCTGCCGGGAGTGACGGGATTCACTTGACGTCCATCGGCATCACCGACAGCGCCGTGACACGGGATTCCGAAGGTCGGGCACGCGCGGCGACAGGCACCTGGAAAGACCGAAACGGGAACAGGCGCCGGCCGGCGCGCGGCGCTACCAGCGGGCCGGCAGCTTGCGGCGGATGACGATGCGATTGCGCTCGTTGGCGATGTAACCGCCGGCCACCAGGTCGCGGACGATGCGGTTGACCATTTCACGCGAGGCGCCGACCAGGTTGGCGATCTCCTGCTGGGTCAGGCGCGGCTCGACCACCCAGTGCTCGCCTTCCGGCGTGGCGACGGTGTCGAACAGGCGATGGATGCGACCGAACACGTCCTCCAGCGCGAAGGCGTGCACGTTGCGCGTGAGCGTGCGGATGCGGGCGACCAGGTTTCGCAGCAGTGCGCCCATCGAATCGGGGCTGGCCCTCAGCATCGTCAGGAAATCGCTGCGTCCGATGTAGAGCAGTTCGCACGGCTCGAGCGTCATCACCGAGGCAGAGCGCGGCGCTTCGTCGAGCAGCGCGAGCTCGCCGAAGTAATCGCCGGCGCCATGATGGGAAAGGGTCAGCTCGCGACCGTTCTCGTGCATCAGGAAAGCCCTCAGGCTACCGCTGCGGACCACGAACATGCCGTGGGCGTCGTCGCCCTGGCTGACCACCACCGCGCCGCGGGGGTAGCTGCGCGACTGCGCACATCGTTGGAGCATTTCGAGCTTTTCGCGGGGCAGGCCGGCAAACAGGTCGACCCGTTCCAGATCCGTGGCCATCGTATCCATCCAGTGTGGGGTGCAGGACTCCCCGGTGGTGCCCGGACGCGGCCGCGGTCGACGGCTGGGCCAAGCACATGCGCTTAGGACAATCGGATTGTAGTTGCCCGAGCCGCCACCTTGTTCCGGCGGAAACGACTTCCTGCTGCCAAGCGTGGCGCATGTCACAATCTGTGTCACGAGACCGCTAAAGTCGGCACCGCAAGTGCCGCGCGAGGCGCACCGGCGAGGCCAATGACAGCGGCCACGGGTCGTGGCGTACGCCGATTCGCCGGAAGGCGGCGTCCACGCAGCGCCAACTCGGTCGTGTTTGCTAAGCTCGCCGCATGCAATTCCAGTTCCTCGGCACTTCGTCCGGCGTCCCGACCCGCACGCGCAGTCACTCCGCCCTGGCGCTTCAGGCCCCACGCCGCAGGGACTGGCTGCTGCTCGATTGCGGCGAGGGAACCCAACACCGACTGCTCGCCAGCGACTTTTCGCCGGCCACACTGGCCGCGATTCTGATCACCCATCGCCATGGCGACCATTGCCTCGGACTGCCGGGCCTGCTGGCCCACGCATCGATGAACGGCCGCCGCGAGGCACTGACCATCGTCGCTCCCACCGAGGTACGGCGCTTGGTCGAAAGCGCATTGACCCTGACCGACTCGACGCTGAGCTTCGAACTCGACTTCGTCGATGTCGGCACCCTCGCCGCACCTTTGCAGATCGCCGGCCTGACGGTGTCGGCGGTGGCGCTCTCCCATCGGGTGCCGTCCTTCGCGTTCGCAGTGACCGAATCGGATCCGCCACGGCGGCTGGATCGCGCCGGGCTGGCGACGGCGGGCATCGCGCCCGGCCGCGCCTGGGGCAGGCTGCAACGGGGCGAGGACGTGACCCTCGCCGACGGCCGCTGCCTGCCGGCTTCCCGCTTCGCACCGGCGGCGCCGAGCCGGCGGGTGGTCGTGGGCGGCGACAACGACACGCCGGAACTGCTCGCCGATGTCTGTCGCGACGCCCAGGTACTGATCCACGAAGCCACCTACACCCGCGAGGTCGCCGAGCGCGTCGGTTCGGCGCCGATGCACAGTTGCGCCGCCCGCGTCGCCCGCTTCGCCGCGGGCGTGGCACTACCCCACCTGATACTGACCCATTTCAGCCCGCGCTATCGTGATCGGGGCAAGGGGCCGTTGATCGCCGACATCGGCCGCGAGGCCGCGGCCCACTATCAGGGCCGCCTGTACCTCGCGCGCGACCTCGACCGCTACCAGCTCGACGAAGGCGGCCGGCTCACCGCGACCCCGTTCGAGCCGGCCCGTGTGTCGGCGCGGGCTGCGGCAGCGGACGGTGGTGGCGGCATCGATCCCTGACGCCGTCCCATCGCCACCCCGGGCACGCCCGGTCCACCCGCCACGCCCGGCTGTGCGGCGTCGATGCTCACCGGCCGGCACCCCCGACGGAAGCCGCCCATTCGACGAAACCGTCCAGGAAGCCCTGCAGGAAATCGGCACTCGCCGCGTCGGCGAAGCCGCCGGACTCGTCGAACGCCTTGTGGGCGGACGCCAGCAGGAAGTCCGGCGAGGGGTAGACCGGGGTCAGGGTGCCAGTCAGGATGTCGCGCAGGTGAATCTGCGCGCGCACGCCCCCGAGGGTGCTCGGCGACGCACTCAGGATGGCACTCGGCCGCCCGCGCAGCACCGAGTCGAACGCCGGCCGTGACGCCCAGTCGATGGCATTCTTGAGAACGCCGGGAATGCTGTAGTTGAACTCCGGCGTGGCGATCAGCAAGGCGTCTGCCGAGCCGATCGCCTGCAGCAGGGCCTGCACCGGTGCCGGTTTGGCGTCGCCATCGAGCTCGACCCGGTACATCGGCAGCTCGCCGAGATCGAAAATCTCGAGCCCGCTCCCTTCTCCGAGCATGGTGCCGGCGACCTTCAACAGGCGTGTGTTGTAGGAATCCCGTCTCAGGCTGCCGCTGATCCCCAGAATCTTCATGAGCACTTCTCCCGGTGTGGTGGTGTGGCACGGTGTTCGACGACGAGGTCGTCCTGATCGCGAAGCGCACTTCCCGGGGACCGCGCCCGGAACCGCCGGGTGCAATCGCTCGGCGGGCGTGCAGCCGCGACACCGAAACTCTATCAACGGAGAAACGAGGGACAAACACGAAAACAAGCCATTGACAATCCCGATAATCAGGATAATCGCAGGCCGCCACCATGCGCTGGCATCACGTCAGTGTCGCGATACGGTGCGGCGCGCCGTGTCCGCATCGGCCTACGGATGCTCCGCCGCCGGCAGGGAATCCGCGCCGGCCTGCTTGCCGCCCTTCAGCTCGCCTTCGAACACCGCCAGCGCGCGCAGCGCCTCGTCGTAGCGTAGCCACTCGATCAGGTCGATGATCGGATCGAAGCGCTCCCGCCAGGCCGAATCTCCCAGCATCACGGCGATTCGGCGGGCACAGGCTTCGGCCGAGAGCGCAAAACTCTTGAGCAGCCCGCGCAACTCGCCGACCAGGGGAAGCACCTCGCCGATCGGAACGGCTGCCTCGTCCAGGGTCTCGCGCCCCGAAGAAGCCCGCGTCCACGGTTCGATCGCCCGCAAGAAGGCCCGCAGCGACTCCTCGAACTGGGTGTGTGCCGGCGCCAGGTCGCCCTTTCCCTCGACCAACGCCGTCTCCAGCGCTTGCGCCCGCTCGAACAGCGTGCCGGCGGCGAGATACCCGGCCTGGCCACGAAGTCGGTGGAGGAAAGCGGCGGCCGCGTCGATGTCCTTTTCCGCGATCAGACCTGCCAGACGCTCGGCGGTGTGCGCATGCTCCTTCGAGAAGTTGCGCAGCAGGCTGAAGAACAACACCTGGTCCCCCTCGAGCCGTCGCATCGCGAAATTTCGATCGATGCCCTCGATCTCCGGAAACGAGGCTTGTTCGCGCGGCAGATCCGACGGCCGAGGCACCACCGGCAGGGGCTTTCCGCGCACGCTTTCGACGTGGGTCCGCAGCGCGAGCACGAGCGCACCGGGATCGATCGGCTTGGTCAGGAAACCGTCCATGCCCGCCGCCATCGCCCGCTCGCGTTCGCTCGCGATCGCGCTCGCGGTCAGGGCGACGATCGGGACCGATCCCCACCCTTCCGCCTTGCGCAATTCGCAGGTCGTTTCACAGCCGTCCATGCCCGGCATCTGCACGTCCATCAGCACCGCATCGTAGCGCTCGCCGACCACCGCCAGCCGGCCCAGGGCATCCTCTCCGGAACGGCACATCGTCACCACCGCACCCTGATGTTCGAGAATGCGCTGGCAGACGTCGAGGTTCATCGGACTGTCATCGACGACCAGCACACGGACCCCGTACAGCCATTGGCAATCGACCCCTTCGATCCGGGTGCGGCGAATGACGTGGTCGAGCGCAAGACCATGACTGAATGCCGCATCATTGACCGCATTGAACAGGCTGGACGGATCGATCGGCTTGGTGACGAGTTGATCGGCCAGCAGGGCGCCGTCCTGTCCGCGAAACTCGGCCTCGTCGGCGGCCGTCACCATCACGATGCCCGGCATCGGGGCATCCCACAGCCGGGTGCGGATTTGCTTCATGGCGTCCAGTCCGTCGACCTCGGGCATGCGCCAGTCAACCAGCACGCAGTCCAGCCGCTGCGCCGATTCGTAGGCTTCGAGCACGTGCTCGACGAGGGTCTGCCCGCCATCGACGACGTCGACGGACCAGTCGAAACGCCTGGCGATGTGGGCGATGACCTGGCGGTCGGCGGCGTCGTCGTCTGCCACCACCACCCGAAGCGGGCCAGCCGCCGAGCCGGGCCCGGCCTCGGCCATGGCATCGTCCGCACGCGCGAACACGACCTCGACCCAGAAGGTACTGCCCTCGCCCGCCTCGCTTTCGACGCCCGCCCGCCCGCCGAGCATCTCCGACAAATGCCTGACGATCGACAAGCCCAGGCCGGTGCCGCCGAACCGCCGCGAGGTCGATACGTCCGCCTGCACGAACGGTGAAAACACGCGATCCTGCACTGCCAGCGGGACGCCGATGCCGGTATCGATCACCCGGAAGCGCACGCGAACCGCGTTGGCATCGCCGGCGGGCTCGACCACCGAGGCATCCACCGTGACGCTGCCGTGGTCGGTGAACTTGATGGCGTTGTTGATCAGGTTGGCGAGGATCTGCCGAAGGCGCCGGACATCGCCGACCAGCACGCCCGGCATCGCATCCGGCAGGGGCCGGAAGTGCAGCGCCAGACCCTTGTGCCGCGCGCCGACGTCGAACATGGTGCGCAGCTCTCCGAGCAGTGCCGCAGGCGCGAACGGCACCGGATCGAGCTGCATCTCCCCCGCTTCGATCTTGGACAGGTCGAGGACGTCGTTGATCAGATCGAGAAGCGAGCGGCTCGCGATGTCGATGGTTTCCACATGCTGTCGTTGGTCGCCATCGAGCTTGGTCAGGCCCAGCAGATACGCCGAGCCGATGACCGCATTGAGCGGCGTCCGGATCTCGTGGCTGGTGTTGGCCAGGAAGGCCGACTTGGCGCGATTGGCCCGCTCCGCCTCTTGCCGCGCCGCTTCGGTTTCGGCGCGGGCCGCCGAAAGCTTGTCGACGGCCGCCCGCAGTCCCTTTTCGGCGTGCTCCTGCTCTTCGATCGACCGCTGCAGCGACTGGTTCGCTTCGGCCAGCAGTTCGGCCTCGCGCCGGTAGGCCTGCTGGGCAAGCAGCCTGCCCTGGTTGGCCAAGGACAAACGCCACAATGACGAGGCCGCAAACATCAAGAGCAGCGCCATGCCGCCGAGCACCGCGGCCCACACCAGTACGCGTTGCGCCGTGATTCGGGACGACGCGACGTGGGCGACGATCTTCCACTGCAGCGAGGCGTCGCCCCGCGCCGAATTCGGCAGCACCTCCGGCGTCTGCCAAGTCCAGAAACCGGATTCGCTCACCACACGACCCGCCTCGCTTCGCTGCATGGCAGCCCAGACCCCCGGGTGGCGCCGGCCGAAGCTGTCCTGCCTTCCCAGCATGAAACCCCACTCGTCCTCGGCGTGCACACTGCTCAGCCAGTAGCCGTCGGCGTTCAGCAGAAAGCTCTCGGTGGAGCGGGAGATTGCTCGGAAACGATCGAGAAACCGCGCGGCACCGACATTCAGCACAACGATGCCGCGGGCAGCCCCCGACGCGCCGAAGACCCGTGTCACCAGCCGGATGGTCGGCACGTGCGGCACGGAGAGAACGCCGTTTTCGACATTCAGGTCGAGGGCCGAAACGTAGATCTCGGCGGGCCCCAAAGTGAGACCGGCAGCGACGTAGGGGCGCGAGGACTTGTCCTGCAGTTCCGCGTCCGGCACGCGCCGGATGTTGCCCGCCCCATCCTGGTCGAGGCGGACGACTTCGCGACCGTTCTCGTCGATCCAGCGCACCTGGAAATGCTCTTCGTTGCGCACCAGCAGCGTGAAGAACTCGTTGGCCACGACGCCGAGATCGGGCTCCGCCGCGTTGAATTGCCGTGACAGCCTGGGCTCGCGCCGGCCGACGCTGACCAATTGGTCGACGTAGCTCGACAGCACGCCATCGAGATGGGTCTTCAGTTGCGCGGCGATACGGGTCGCCGGTCGTTCGAGTTCGGCGACGAGACTGCGCTCGGCCAGCAGGCCCGCCGCCAGCGTACCCACGGCGACGAGCACGGCGACCGGCAGGAACACGCGCCAGAAGCGTCTCCTCGCGCCCGTCGGAGGGCCGGCGCTGGAATCGCGCCCATCGAATGCGGCTTCACCGTTCGGAGGCATTTCAGGTCGATCGTGCGTACTGGACGATTCCGTGTGATGCCTCGGGCAGCCGGCGAGACGGAAGCCTACGAGCGTGCCGGGCAGGCATCCCGTCGATTAAACCTCATTTCTTCGATTCTTGCCTCAGAGTGGATCGATCGGTTGGCGCATGTCATCCCCGCCTCGCCGTACCGGCGCGTGCAGCGCCCCGATCGCACGCGGCGTCGATCGGGGCGCGCATCGCCTACGGCTGCCAGTCGCGCAACTCGCAGGTCGCCCGCTCGCCCGGATGCATCAAGGTGCCACCGTTCGCGTTCTTGCACAGACGGGTCGATTGCTGATTGTCCTGTGCCGTGGAACGCGCCCACACCGTGACCAGTCCCGAATTCTCGATGCTCTGATTGCAGCCCTCCAGGGCGTGGAAGGCATGGATCGCATTGCGCTCGAAATAGGTCAACCACTCGTGGGCGGGATCCTGATTGGCGAACCACTTTTCCCAACGGCCGCCGGATCCATCGATATTCACCGTCCAGCCGTCGTCACGCCGATCCTGCTCGAACGCTTCGTTGTCCCAGTGCATCACCATGTACTGGTTCTGATCGATGCACTGCGGCCGGGTCAGGGTCATGTAGATCTCCTGCGGATGGTGATAGTGATAGGGATACGAGGTGTTGAACAGTTGCACCGTCATGCCGATCTCGGCACCGACCGTTTCGCCGTCGATTTCCTTGATGCGCAGGTTTCCCCACGGCCCCATCACTTCGGCGTACAGGTAGCCACCGCGGAAGCGATCGGCGCCAGCGTCCGGATTCTCCGCGTAGAACGGAATCCATCCGACCGACGACCACAGCGTCGGCAGGCCCTTGATGCTGACGTCGCGGCTGAAATGCACGCTGGCATCGGTGCGCGCAGTGACCGCGACGAAGTTCTCGTTCAGTTCGAGACCGGCGGCACCGATGTCGCCGCCCAGCCCACGGAAATAATCGGTCAGCAGCGGGCGATCGAGCCAGCGCGACACCCGCGACAGGCGCTGCACCGCCCGGCTCGGCGTATAGAGCGGAAAGGCATCGTAGTTCTTCTGGGGATCGAAGCAAGCCTTGGCCTTGTCGGGCTCGGCCAGGATCGCGCGCAAGTGCTTGGCGAGCAGTTCGATGTCGCGATAACGCATGATGCAGCGGCTCTGCTTGCCGCCGGTGACACTGTCGTAGGTCTGAATCGTCGCCTCGGCCGAATCCAGGCAGCGACCGGTCGGCGTCTCGAGAGCCTGCAGGTACTGCTCCAGATAGATCAGCGACTCCTGCCAGAAGCGATCCACCAGGCGTTGTTCGTGACGGCTGTATTGGGCGGGTGATACATCCGGCTGGCAGACGAACTCTGCAGCGCCGGCGTTCGGTGCGGCGACGGCGCAGCAGGTCAGCCATGCGCCGATCAGTTTCTTGGACATTCGTTGTCTCCTCCTGTGTGCTCGGGCGGGGCCGGCCGACTCGCATTCGGTCGGCGCGGCCGCCCATCCGGGTTCAGCGATTGACGTCGACAATGACGCGACCGCGAATCTCACCGTCGATCAGCTTGGCGGCCGTCGGGATTGCCTCGCCGAGGGCGATCTCGTGACTGATCAATTCGAGCTTGGCCATGTCGAGGTCGGTGCCGAGGCGGCGCCAGGCGTCGAGGCGGTCGGCACGCGGGCACATCACGCTATCGATCCCCGCCAGCGTGACCCCGCGCAGGATGAAGGGTGCGACGGTGGCCGGAAAATCCATGCCGCCGGCCAGGCCGCAGGCGGTGACCACGCCGCGGTACTTGGTGCTGGCGCAGACGTTGGCCAGCGTATGGCTGCCGACCACATCGACCGCGCCAGCCCAGCGCTCCTTGGCCAAGGGTTTGCCCGGGGCGGAAAACTCGGCCCGGTCGAGCACTTCGCTGACCCCCAGCCGCTTGATGTAGTCGGCCTCCTCCGGCCGACCACTGACCGCGACCACCGTGTAGCCGAGCTTCGCAAGCACCGCGGTGGCAACGCTGCCGACCCCGCCGGCCGCGCCGGTGACCAGGATCTCGCCATGCGCAGGCGTGACGCCGTGTCGCTCGAGCGCCAGCACGCAGAGCATCGCCGTATAGCCGGCGGTGCCGATCGCCATGGCTTGCTGCGGCGAGAACTGGGCGGGCAACGGAACCAGCCAGTCGCCCTTGAGCCGAGCCTTCTGTGCCAGGCCGCCCCAGTGCACTTCGCCTACGCCCCAGCCGTTGAGCAGGACGGCGTCGCCGACCCGGCAATCGGGATGGGTGGACGCCTCGACCGTGCCGACCAGATCGATACCGGGGACCATCGGGAAACGTCGCACGACCGGCCCCCTGCCGGTGATCGCCAGCCCGTCCTTGTAGTTCAGCGTCGAATGGCTGACGCGCACCGTCACGTCGCCATCGGGCAATTGCCCCTCGTCGATCTCCTGGATGCCGGCTCGATAGCCTGCCTCGTCCTTCTCAATCAGAATGCCCTTGAACATCGTCATCTCCCACTCCATTTAGACTGATCGTCTAGAAAAAAACAAAAAAATTAGCCGGTTCTCAGTCCGGCGAAAAAGCCGTCCGCGAAGATCTCGAGCGGCTCCGGAGCGCGTTCGAGCTTGGCGCGCAGCACCGCCCCCTCCCAGCCAATCCAGAAATACGCCGCCGAACGCTCGCAATCCACGGCCGCGGATACCTCGCCGGCGCTCCGTGCCGCCTCCAGGCAATCGGCCACGCGTCGCTGCCAATCGCCGAATACTGCAGCGAGTTGGGCGCGAAAACTCTCCGGCAGCGACCCCATCTCCTGACCCAAATTGCCGATCAGGCAGCCACGCCGGAAATCGTGCCGCGCCATGCCATGCCCGGCGTCCTCCACGAAACTCTTCAGGCGCTCGAGCGCCGGTTTCGACAAATCGCCGAAATGCCGATCCAGCTTGGCGGCGAAGTACAGCGCGTAGCGTTCGATCAGCGCCGCGCCGAACGCCTCCTTGCTGTCGAAATAATGATAGAAGGAACCCTTGGGCACCCCGACCCGCTTCAAGATCTCGTCGATCCCTGTCGCCGAGAACCCTTTCTCGGTGAGGACTTCCAGCCCCGCACGCAGCAGTAGTTCCCGCGTCTGCAGCGACTGCTCGGGACGCTTGGGCGGGCGGCCTCGCCGGCGCGGGATGATGTGTTCCGTCGTCATGGCTCGCATATTAGACCGTTCGTCTCGTTAAACACAATGACCGCTCGTCGCCGCGTTGCCACGGCCCAGCGGGATGCCCGCGCAGGAGAGGTACCGCGCATGAAGACGCTCTTGATCGTCTACCACTCGATGACCGGAGGCACCCGACAACTGGCGGATGCCGCCGCCGCCGGCGCGCGCGCCGAGGCCGAGACCGAGACCGCGGTGCGGCTATTGCATGCTGCCGAAGCCGGGCCCGACGATGTGCTGGCCGCCGACGGCTATGTCTTCGCGACCCCGGAAAACCTGGCGGCCATCTCCGGCCAGATGAAAGATTTCTTCGACCGCTGCTACTACGCCGCCCTCGACCAGATCAACGGCCGCCCGTATGCGGTGCTGGTATGCGCCGGCAGCGACGGCAGCAACGCGGTGCGCCAGATCGAGCGCATCGCCACCGGCTGGCGGCTGAAGCCGGCTGCACCGCCGATCATCGTATGCACCCACGCCCAGACCAAGGAGGAGATCCTCCGCCCGAAGCGGATCGCGGACGAAGAACTGGCCGCCTGCGAAGGGCTCGGCGCCGCCCTCGCTGCCGGCTTGGCGATGGGCATCTTCTGACCGCCCGCAAGGGTTCGCGCCCCGAGACCGACCCGCACGTTCAATCGGCGGCGAGCTGCCGCACCCGGTCCGTACTCTCCCCATCGGCAGCGAAGAACAATTCGAGGCGAAGCTCCTGCGCCGTCACGTCGAGTGGCGTGCCGATCGACGCGATGGCCGAGAACAGGCGAATCTCGAGCCCGCCGCGCGACAGATGCAAGGGCGCCACCGGCAGATCCCCAGCGCCGGACGGGGCGGCGGCCGCGGCCGCGGCCGGCAGCAAGGCCCGTATCTCGTCGCGCAGCGCCTGCAGCGGCTGGTCGAACGGATTCGCCCTTGTTTCCGCCGCCAGACGAGCGAACAGCAAGGGCGCCAGTGCCGGCCAATTGTCGATCGCCGGCCGCAGGCCCCGAGGATGGCAGGTGAAGCGCATCGCGTTGCGGCGCCCGTCCGGGAACAGCGCGCACGGGTCGAAATCATCCGGCAGGAACGGAAAGAACACGCGCTCGCTGGCCCGATTGGCCATCAGCACGTTCCAGTGGCGATCGACCACGACCGCCGGAAACGGCTCCTGCTGGGCAAGCATCGACTGCAGCGCGTCGAACACCGGCGCGAACTCGGGGGCGCTCAATTCGCGTTCCGGGTACTCGGGCGCGAAACCCGCCGCCAGCAGAAATTCGTTGCGCTCGCGCAGCGGCACCTGCAGGCCGTCGCACAGACGCTGCAAGACGGCGCGACCGGGCTTGGCGCGCCCCGATTCGACGAAACTCAGGTGGCGCTGGGATACCCCTGCGTCCAGCGCCAGCGCCAGCTGACTCATCCCACGATCCGCCCGCCAGCGTCGCAGCAAGCGCCCCAGCGCGCCGACATCCACCGTCGAATGGCTCATTTCGCGTCTCCCCGATCCGGAGCATAGATGAGGTCCGCGCCACCCGCCGATTACCTCCGAGGTAATTGCCGGACGTCGGCGCCCGTCGCAGCATCGACGCCATCCCATGCCTCGGGTTCCCGCCAATGGACGATGCCACACGCCCCGCAACGACGACCAGGACATGGCGGCGAGGCCACCGCAGCACCGGCCTGCTGCTGGTCGGCTTCGTGATTCCCCATGTCATCGCCCAGTTCGCCGCCGTCGGCGGCGCCGATGCCTACGGCGATGCGCAAGATGCGCTGCGCGCCGTCTATCGCCAACCGTGGATCGAAGCTGCCTTGCTCGCGGTGATCGTGCTCCACCTGACGAGCGGAACCGCTGTGCTCCTGCGACGCACCTCGGCGTCCGTGACCGCACGACTGTCGGGCGCCGCATTGCTGGCGTTCCTGCCGGTGCATGTGGCCGGCGTGTTGGCGTGCCGGCATCTGTTCGGTCTCGACAGCGGCTTCGAATTCGCCGCGGTCGGTCTGCACCACGTCACCACCGCGTGGTTCTTCGTACCGTACTACCTGCTCGCCACGACGGCCCTCGCCGCGCACCTGGGCAGCGCCCTCGCCTACGGGCGGCCCGACCGCGGGAGGATCGTCCGACTGGCGGTCGCTGCCGGCTTGGCCGGGGGGGTGCTGATCGTCGCGGCACTGGCGGGCCTGCTCGGACCGGTGTCGGTCGCGCCGGCCTACTACCGGCTCTTCGGCGGCATGGTCGGGCTGCCGCCATGAACGCGCCCGACCGGCCGCCCGAAGGGGGCGCGCACAGCGGCGCTGGCATGGCAGCGCCCGCCCGCTCGAACGGCACGAAGCGATGCTGCGCGAAACCCCGCTCTCGTTCCGCGGGGGGATGTCGCGGGCGATCGGAGGGTAGGCCCGTGAGCGCGATCAGCGGCCTCTACGAAATCGCCGTGCCGGTGCGCGACCTGGCCCGCGCCGTCGATTTCTACGTCCATCTGCTCGGCTTCCAGCCGGCACTGACCGACCGGCGGCGTCGATGGCAGTTCCTGCGCCTGGGCAGCACCGCAATGCTGGTGCTGCAGCACGCCGCGACGCCCCATCGCCTGCATCTGGCGCTGCGGGTGTCGGAGCACGACCTCGACGGATGGCACCGGCGCCTGCGCGGGTACGGCCTGCCGGTTGCGGGTCCGGTCGCGCTGCCCTGGCTTCCGGCGCGCTCCCTGTATTTCGCCGACCCGGATGGCCATGACCTGGAGCTGATCGCGCTCGCGGACCAACCCCGGGAGGCGGAAGAATGAGTCGATTCGAGGAAACGCTGACCCTCTCGGTAACCGCCGGCCGGGCATGGGCGGCACTGGCCGACATCGGCCGCATCGCGGAATGGAATCCGGGGGTCGTCACATCACACCGGCTCGACTCCGGCGAAGTCGGTACCGGCGCGCGACGCCGCTGCGAACTCGGCGGCGGCGCCTATCTGGAGGAGGCGGTCGCCCGCTTCGCGCCCGGCCGCGAGATCTCGTTCGTGATCACCGCCACCAACCTGCCACTGGCGAGCGCCGAAATCCACTTTCGCGTCGCGGCGCGCGACGGCGGCTGCGCGGTCACCGTCGCACCGGAGTACCGGGTCCAATGCGGAATCGTCGGCCGGCTGGCCGATCCGTTGCTGGTGCGGCCGGCCTACCGCCACGGCATGCGCCGCCTGCTGGCCGGGCTCAAGGCCCACCTGGAGGGCATGCCCGGCCGCTGAGCGGCCAATCGGCGGCGGCGGGTGGCGCCGGCCCGGGCGTTGCCGACTTGCAAGCCGCAGGAACGACGGGTAGCGTTCCGGTCGGGATCGGCCCGCCTTCCACCTGTGCACCCGATGCTTCTCGACGCCCGCGCACGCCACTGCCTGCTGTTTCTCGCCTGTCTGGTGCTGTTCCAGTGGCAGGGGCTCGTCCATGCGATTTCGCACGAAGACCTCTGCCGGCGGGAACCCGCCGCCTGCTCCGACGACACCGCCGAGACCGTCTGCCTGCAGTGCGCTGCGATCGGGGCCGCAGGCTGCGCCCTGCCCCCGGGGCGAATATCGTCGGGGGACCTGGCGCCGGCAGCGATGCGACGCCCGCCGATCGCCCTGCGCGTATGCCCGAGCCATCCGGATTGCGGCAACGCGAGGGCACCACCGGCGCACTGAGGGCGTACGCACCAGACGACCCGAACGGCCGGCGCACCGCCTGCGTCTGCCGTGTCCGCGACACGGGCCGGCGGCCGAGCGCGCCCTAGTGGCGCATCGGTTCGCGCGACGGTCGACGTGTCCGCGTGCAAGCAATTCGAGGGGAAGAAATGAAGTGCACAGTACACCTTGTCCTGGCCGTACTGGCGGTGCACGCCGCCGCGCCGGCGCTGGCCGCCGGCAGCCACGAGCACGGGCGGGCCGACCTGCAGATCGCCGTCGAAGCCGATGTCATCGACATCCATCTCGGCGGGGCGCTCGATGGCTTCGTCGGTTTCGAGCATCGGCCACGCAACGCCGCGGAACGCGCGCGGGTGGCGTCCGCAGTGGCGCAGTTGTCGTCGCCGGAACAATTGGTCGTGCCGCCCCCGGAAGCCGATTGCCGGGTGACCCTGGCGGAGGCCCGGGATCCGTTCGCCGAGCCGGCGGTTGGTGGCGCCGATGCTGCACCCCACGTCGAACTGTCGGCAAGCTGGCAGTTTCGCTGCCGCGCGCCCCAGGCCCTCGCCGGCTTGCGGCTGACGCTGTTCCAAGCCTTTCCCGAACTCGAACGGATCGACGTGGTCGTGCTCGACGACCGCGGCCCGCGGGTGCATCGCCTCGCCCCGCCGGACGCTCTGCTCCCGCTGCGCTGATGGCAGAAGACGCACTTCAGGTGGCGGATCTGCGCTACCGCTGGCCCGGGCAGGCGCCTTGTCTCGAGATCGGGCGCTTCTCGATCGCTGCCGGCGAGCACGTGTTCCTGCACGGCCCCAGCGGCAGCGGCAAGAGCACCTTGCTGGCACTGGTCGGAGGCGTCGTGCTGCCCGAACGCGGGACGCTGCAGGTGCTCGGAACTTCGTTGGCTTCCCTGCGGCCGGCGGCGCGCGACCGTTTCCGCGCGGATCGGCTCGGCATCGTCTTCCAACTCTTCAACCTGCTGCCCTATCTCTCGGCACTGGACAACATCACCCTGGCCTGTCGATTTTCCGGGGCCCGACGGCAACGGGCCGGCGACGTTTCCGCGGAGGCGCGCCGCCTGGCCCGGCGGCTCGATCTCGACGACGGGGTGCTCGCGCGAACGGCGTCCAGCCTGTCGGTCGGCCAGCAACAACGGGTCGCCGCCGCACGCGCATTGATCGGCAGTCCGGCGCTGATCGTCGCCGACGAGCCGACCTCGGCGCTCGACGCCCAGCGCCAATGCGGCTTCATCGACCTGCTGATGGCCGAATGCGCGCATGCCGGCAGCGCCCTGTTGTTCGTCAGCCACGACCTGCGGCTCGCCAGGCGTTTCGCGCGAACCGTCTCGCTGGACGAGATCAACCGTGCGGGGGGGGCACAGGGATGACGGCGACCCCATGGCTGGTCTGGAAGAGCCTCGCCAACCGGCGCCTGTCTGCCGGTCTCGCGCTGCTGTCGATCGCGCTGGCGGTCACCCTGCTGCTCGGCGTCGAGCGCCTGCGCAATGATGCCCGCAGCGGCTTTGCCAATACCCTGTCGGGCACGGATCTGGTGGTGGGCGCGCGCAGCGGCCCGGTTCAGCTGCTGCTCTATTCGGTGTTCCGCATGGGCGACGCCACCAACGACATCCGTTGGCAGAGCCTCGAGACGATCGCTGCACAGCCCCTGGTCAAGTGGGTGATCCCGCTTTCGCTGGGCGACTCCTACCGCGGCTACCGGGTGCTCGGCACCGATCTGCGCTACTTCGAACACTATCGGTACGGCGATCGCCAGCCCTTGGCCTTCGCCGATGGCAAGGCCTTCGGCGAGGTGTTCGAAGCGGTGCTCGGGGCGGAGGTCGCCGACGCGCTCGGCCATCGCATCGGGGACCGCATCGCGCTCAGCCACGGCACCGGCCGTGCAAGCCTGAACGGCCATGCCGACAAGCCATTCACCGTTGTCGGCATCCTCGCGCGCACCGGAACGCCGGTCGATCGCACGGTGCATGTGCGCCTGCAGGCGATCGAGGCAATCCACCTCGACTGGACCGGAGGCGCACCGATTCCCGGCCTCGGCCTCAGCGCCGAGGAGACCCGCAAGTTCGATCTCTCGCCCAAGCGGGTCACCGCGGCGCTGGTCGGGCTGAAGTCGCGGGCCGGCGTGTTTCGGGTGCAGCGATTCATCAACGAGTTCCGGGACGAGCCGCTGCTGGCGATTCTGCCGGGTGCAACCCTGCAGCAGTTGTGGGGACTGTTCGGCATCGCCGAACGGGCCTTGCTGGCGATCTCGGGGCTGGTGGTCGCGGTCGGGCTGGCCGGACTGGTGGCGGTGCTGGTCGCCAGCCTCGGTGAGCGCCGCCGCGAGCTGGCGATCCTGCGCTCGCTCGGCGCGGGCCCGCGCCAGATATTTCTGCTGCTCGCCAGCGAGAGCCTGGTTTTGGCGATCGCCGGCAGCGCGCTCGGCGTGGCGATGCTGTACGCCCTGGTCGCCGCCCTCGGCCCGTGGCTCGGCGCGCGCTACGGCCTGACGCTCGGCCTGTACGGGCTGCAGCCGCGCGAATGGTTATTGCTGGCGGCGGTGCTGGCCGCCGCCCTGGCGTCCAGCACCGTCCCGGCGCTGCGGGCCTACCGCATGAGTGTGGCGGACGGCATGACGATAAGGATCTGAACGACGATGAGACGCTACGCATGGATGCTGGCCACCGCGATCGCCCTGGCGGCCCCCGCGGCGCTGGCGCAGCAGCCGGACTACACGGTCGGCGAGAAGGTCCGTCCCGAAGTGGCGAAGCCGCCACCCCCGGGGGTTCGCGACCTCGAGTGGGACGACATGGTGCCGACCAGTTGGAACCCCCGCCAACTGCTCGACGACGCCGGCTTCGACGACATGGAAGACAACGACCCGCGTGCCACCGCGTTGCTCGAAGCCCTGCGCAAGGAGTGGGACAAGGCGCCGGTGGTCACTGCGCTGGCCGGGCAGAAGGTACGTCTGCCGGGCTTCGTGGTGGCCCTCGAAGGCGACGAGGACTCGATCCGCGAGTTCCTGCTGGTACCCTACTTCGGCGCCTGCATCCACGTGCCGCCACCGCCGTCGAACCAGGTGGTGCTGGTCAAGGCGGCGAATCCGTTCACCGAAGAGCTGGCGATGTACCCGGTCTGGGTGACCGGCGTCATGAAGGCCGGCGGTCGCGCCACCGATCTCGGCGCGGCCGGCTACAGCATCGACGACGCCCAAGTCGAGGAGTACCCCTGGCGCTGACGGCCCGACGGCGTGCGCGGTCGGGTGCCACCGCCGCGCGACGTGTTCAGGCGGCCTTCGGTGTCGGTTTGGCGCGCAGATCGCGGGAGGACAGGTAGGCGGCGAAGGCTTCGCCGACCTCCGGGTGCTTGAGACCCAGCTCCAGCGTTGCCTGCAGGTAGCCCAGCTTGGAACCGCAGTCGTAGCGCACGCCCTTGAACTGGTGGGCCAGCACGGCTTCTTCGCGCAGCAGCGAAGCGATCGCGTCGGTGAGTTGCAGTTCGCCACCGGCGCCGGGCTCGATACGGCGCAGGTGGTCGAAGATGCTGCCGGTGAGGATGTAGCGGCCGACCACCGCCTGGGTGGTCGGGGCCTCCTTCGGGTCCGGCTTCTCGACGATGCCGGTGACTCGCTGGACCTCACCGGTATCGCGTTCGGTACTGACGATGCCGTAGCTGCCGGTCTGCTCGCGCGGCACGTTCATGACGCCGAGCACCGAACAGCGGTGATAGTCGAAGACGTCGACCATCTGCTTCATGATGGGCCCGCTGCCGGCACCGTCGAGGAGGTCGTCGGCCAGCAGCACCGCGAACGGATCGTCACCCACCACCGGCGCCGCGCACAATACGGCGTGGCCGAGGCCGAGGGCCTCCGGCTGGCGAATGTAGATGCAGTTGACACCGCTCGGCACGGTGTCGCGCACGATTCTGAGCAGTGCATCCTTGCCGCGCGCCTCGAGTTCGGTCTCGAGTTCGTAGGCCTTGTCGAAATGGTCCTCGATCGCCCGCTTCGACCGGCCGGTGATGAACACCAGGTCGGTCACGCCGGCGGCCACCGCCTCCTCGACCGCGTACTGGATCAGCGGCTTGTCGACGATCGGCATCATTTCCTTGGGGCTGGCCTTGGTCGCCGGCAGGAATCGGCTGCCCATGCCGGCCACGGGAAACACCGCCTTGGTGAGTTTCTTCATTGGTCACGCTCTCCCTGGTTCGTGGTTCCCCCGACCGCAGCGGGCGGCCCGGACAGCAGGGCCTGAAGCCCGGCCTGGTCGAGCACCTCGATGCCGAGCGTGCGCGCCTTGTCCAGCTTGCTGCCGGCCTCGCTGCCGGCGACCACGAAATCGGTCTTCTTCGACACGGAGCCGGTCACCCGTCCCCCTGCCGCTTCGATCAGCTCCTTCGCCTGATCGCGGCTCAGGTCCGGCAGGGTGCCGGTCAGCACCACGGTCTTGCCGGCCAGCACGCCGGCGGTGTCGCGCGGTGCGCCTTCGACCCAATGCACCCCTGCCGCGCGCAATTGTTCCACGACTTCCACGTTGTGCGGCTCGTCGAAGAATTCTGCAACACTCTTGGCCACGATCGGGCCGACGTCGGGCACCTGCTGCAGGGCCTCGAGGTCGGCGGTGATCAGCGCATCGAGCGAGCCGAAGTGGCGGGCCAGGTCCTTGGCCGTGGTCTCGCCGACGTTGCGGATGCCCAACGCGTAGACGAAGCGCGCGAGGGTGGTGTCGCGACTCTTCTCGATCGCGGCCAGCAGCTTCGAGGCCGACTTGTCGGCCATGCGCTCGAGGTTCGCCAGGGCGGTGATGCCGAGCTTGTAGAGATCGGCCGGGGTCTTGATGATCGCGGCATCGACGAGCTGGTCCACCAGCTTCTCGCCGAGGCCCTCGATGTCCATCGCCCGCCGTCCGGCGAAGTGCAGCAGCGCCTGCTTGCGCTGGGCCGGGCACACCAGCCCGCCGCTGCAGCGGGCCACCGCCTCGTCCGCCGCACGATGCACCTGGGAACCGCACACCGGACATTCCGGATAGCTCGCCAGCAGGTCGAAACGCGCCGGTTCGCCCTCGCGCCGCTCGAGCACCGGTCCGACCACCTCGGGGATGACGTCGCCGGCCCGCCGCACCACCACCCAGTCGCCGATGCGCACGTCCTTGCGGTCGATCTCGTCCTGGTTGTGCAGCGTCGCGTTGGTCACCGTGACGCCACCGACGAACACCGGTTCGAGCCGTGCCACCGGGGTCAGCGCGCCGGTGCGGCCGACCTGGACGCCGATGTCGACGAGGCGGGTGATCTCTTCCTGGGCCGGATACTTGTGGGCCACCGCCCAGCGCGGCTCGCGGGTGACGAAGCCGAGTTCGACCTGCAACTGCAGCGAGTCGACCTTGTAGACCACACCGTCGATGTCGTAGGGCAGCGCATCGCGCTCGGCCGCGATGCGCTCGTGGAAGGCGATCAAGGGCGCGACGCCGGGCGCGCTCTGGCGATGGCCGCAGACCGGCAGCCCGGCGGCGGACAAGGCGTCTAGGATCGCGCTGTGGGTCGGCGGGATGTCCCAGCCGACGACCTCGCCGAGGCCGTAGGCGAAGAACGACAATGGCCGCTGTGCGGCGATCGCCGGATCGAGCTGGCGCACCGCGCCCGCAGCGGCGTTGCGCGGGTTGACGAAGGTCTTCTCGCCGGCCTCCCGACGGCCTTGGTTGAGCCGCTCGAAGGCGTCGCGGCGCATGTAGATCTCGCCCCGCACCTCCAGCACCGCCGGCGTCAGACCGATCAGCGCAAGCGGCACCTGGCGGATCGTGCGAACGTTGTGGGTGACTTCCTCACCGGTCTGGCCGTCGCCTCGGGTCGCCGCCCGCACCAGCCGCCCGTGCTCGTAGCGCAGGCTGATGGCGAGGCCATCGAACTTCAGTTCGGCGGCATACACCACCGGCGGATCGCCGTCGCCGAGGCCCAGCGCGTTGCGCACCCGGACGTCGAAATTGCGCGCGCCCTGCCCGGTGGTGTCGGTCTCGGTACGGATCGACAGCATCGGCACGGCGTGGCGCACCGCCGCCAGCATCGGCGCCGGCGCGCCGCCGACACGGCGAGTCGGCGAGTCTTCCGAGGCCAGGGCCGGATGCGCCTGTTCGAGCGCCTCGAGCTCGCGGAACAGGCGATCGTACTCGGCATCCGGCACCAGTGGCTCGTCGCGCACGTAATAGGCATGTTCATAGCGTGCCAGCGTCTGCCGCAGCCACGCCGTGCGCTCGGCCGGGGTCTGGCTCATGTCGCGAACAGGCGCCGCGCGACTTCCCCTCCGGGTTCCAGTCCGCGGCTGTTCATGCGGCCCTGGAAATGATCGATCTGGCCCCGGATGACGTGGGCCTCCTGGTCGCCGAAGGGCGAATTGTTGTCATCGACGACGGTGCCGCCGAGGGTTTCGGCGAGCTGGCGGGCGCTCACCAGCATCTGGGCGAAGGCCTGCACGCCGTTGGCGATACGCGGCACGTCGAGCAGCAGGGTGATGCCCCGCGTCTGCAGCGAGCGCATCTCTTCGGACGAGAACGCGGCACCGTCGAGGTTGGAGACCGAGAACAGCTCGCGTCCCTCGCCATCGACTGCGTGAAAGGCGCCGTCCTCGGCCAGCACCCAGCCCTGGGACTCGGCCAGTGCGCGGATCTTGGTCCCGACGAAGGGGGCCTCGCGGGCCACCACGTTGAGACCGATCTGAACATCGACGCTGGCGCAGAAATGGTCGAGTTCCTGCGCCTTCGCCAGCACCTCGTTGCGCGGGGGCAGCTCCGCCGGTACTGCCAGAAACTGGTCGGCCACCCGCTGCAGGCCGTGGAAGAAGCGCACCAGTTCGGTTTCGCCGACCGGGCCACGCCGATCCACCAGTTGCAGCGCGGCCGCGAACCAGTGGTAGGCGCCGCTGGAGTCCTTGTCGATCTCGACCCACAGGTTGCTGGCATCCTCGAAGCCATACCAGCGCAGCGGCTTGCCGACATCGCCCATCGACTCGGCGCAGGCGGTCCACAGGCGCGAGGCCGACAGGGCTTCGATCGCCTCGATGCGGACCACGCAATCGGCCAGTTCGCTGGCGTCCATCGGGGACGACGGCGACCCGCGGCCGGTGGGCTGCTCGCGCACCGGTCGCGCCGGCGCCTCGTCGCCGCCGCCGGCCGGATTCGCCCCGCCATCGCCGAGTTGCGGCTCGTGCAGGCCGGGTTCGAGCAGGACGTCGGGCTGCTCGCCGCCGAAGGCCTGCTCGGCGCGCTTGCGATGCCGGCTTTCCTGCCATTTGTTGTAGGCGACGACGGCGACCACCGCGGCGCCGCCGGCGGCGATCAATGCCCACTGCAATTCGCTGACTGCCATTCCCTTCCCTCGACTCAGGCCGGCACCGCATCGGCCAGTCGCAATGCTTCTTCGATATCCACTTCGACCACCCGGCTGACCCCCTGCTCCTGCATCGTCACGCCCACCAGTTGCTGGGCGATTTCCATCGTGATCTTGCTGTGGGTGATGAACACGAACTGGGTCTGCGCCGACATTCTCCGCACCATCGCACCGTAGCGGCCGGTGTTGGCGTCGTCCAGCGGTGCGTCCACCTCGTCGAGCATGCAGAACGGCGCCGGGTTGAGCTGGAACATGGAGAATACCAGCGCGATCGCGGTGAGCGCTTTTTCGCCGCCGGACAGGAGATGAATACTTGCATTTTTCTTGCCCGGCGGCTGCGCGACGATCTGCACACCGGCGTCGAGAATCTCCTCGCCGGTCAGCACCAGTCCGGCCTGGCCACCGCCGAACAGTTCCGGGAACAGCTCACCGAAGTGGCGGCTGACGAAATCGTAAGTGCTCTGCAACTGCTCGCGGGTTTCCTTGTCGATGCGCCGGATCGCGTCCTCCAGGGTCTCGATCGCCACCAGCAGGTCGTCGTTCTGGGCGTCGAGATAGTCCTTGCGCTCGCGCGACGCCGCGAGTTCGTCGAGGGCTGCCAGGTTCACCGCACCCAGCGCCTCGATCTCGCGCGCGAGCCGGGCCACCTCGCGCGCCAGCGCCCCTTCTCGCGGCCCCTCGGCCAGCAGGGGTTCGAGCCGCTCTTCGTCGGCACGGCTCTCGTCGAGCCGTTCCTGGCACTGGGCGCAGGAGAGTTCGGCCGCCTGCAATGCAAGTCGCAGCTCGGACAAGCGATCCCGCAGCGGCGCCACCTCCTGCTCGGTGCGCAGACGCATTGCCTCGTTGTCGCGCAGGCGCTGGCCGGCCTCGGCGAGACGGTCGCGGGCACCGGCCAGGGTGGCTTCGCGTGCCGCGTGCAGCGCCACGGCTTGCTGCAACGCAGCCCGCGACGCCTCGTCGTCGCAGCCCTCACGCTCGGCCAGTCGCGAATCGTACTCGTGGCCGATGCGCAGCAATTGTTCGTCGGCGACGCCCAGGTTGCGTGCATTGTCGTCGAGCTTGCCGGCGCACTCGCGCTCGGTGAATCCCAGCTCCTGGACCTCACGCGCGATCGCCTGCTCGCTGGCGCGGGCGCTGCGCAGGGCCTCGTGGCGCTCGCGCAGGGTCTGCTCGGCGCTCGCCAGACGTTCGCTCTGGAGGTTCGCCATCTCGCCGGCCCGGGCGAGTTCCGATTCGGCGGCCTGCAGGTGCGCCTGCTCACGCTTCTCGGCCTCGGCCAGTTCGGCCAGATCGTGGGCGACGCGCGCGACGTGCTCGTCGGCGCGCTGCTTCGCCTGCGTCAGCTTCAAGTGTTCGACCTGAAGGGCGTGGGTACGCTGCTGCAGCGCCTGGGCCTGCTGCCGCCGCGCGGCCTGGGATTCCTGCAGCCCGGCCCATGCGGCCTCGGCTTCCTGCACCCGCTGGCGAGCCTGTTCGGCAGCCTCGCCGAGGGCCGTGAGATGGGTTTCCAGTTCCTCGATCTCGCGCTGGCGTTCCAGCACGCCGTGGGTGCGACCATCGCCGGCAAGGCGCGTGAGCCCGGTGCCGTCGAGCAGTTGCCCATCCCGCGCCACCAGCCGCTGCCCGGGGCCCAGCGCCGATCGCAGGGCGGGCAGGCGGCCGTCGTCGTCGCAGCACAGGTGGCCGCGCAGCCAGTCGTCGAGGGCCGCGCCGATACGCACATCGTCGCAGCGCACGAGTTCGCGCAGGCGGCGGCAGCCGGGCGGACAGCCGCCGTCGTCGCTGCCGGGCTGCGGGTCGAGCATCAGGCTGACGCTCGCCGGCGCCGGATCGGCGATGAGGTCGGCCAAGGATTCCTGGCGCTCGATCGCGAAGGCGGACAGGCGCTCGCGCAGCACCGCCTCGAATGCCGCCTCCCAGCCCGCCTCAAGTTGCACCTGCTGCCACAGCGGCCGATTGGCGTCGATACCGTGGCGCGCCAGCCAGGCACCGAGTTCGCCGCGCTCGCGCACCCTCGCCTGCAACTGGCTGAGAGCTTGCAGCCGGGCGCGCGCCTCGGTGCTGGCCTTGTGCGCGGCGCGCTCGGCCGCGGTGGCTTCGCGTGCCGCGGCCTGGCGCTGCGGCAACTCCGCCTGGAGCGTTGCGAGCGCGTCCTCGTGACCGGCCCGCTCGCCATCGAGCGATTCGATCTCGGCCTCGATGCGCGCGATCTCCAGCGTATCGGGGGCTGCCGGTGCATCCTCGCTGCGCCCGAGCCGCGCCCGCCGCTCGGCCAATGCCTCTAGCGCCCGCCGGGCACTCGCGCGGTGCGCTTCCTGCACCCGCAACTGCTGCTCGACCTGGGCCAGTTCGCGCCGGACGGCCTGGGTCGTCGCCTCGGCGGCCGCCGCCATGTCCTCGAGCTCGGGCAACTGCGCGGCGGCCTCCTCGTGGCGCGCAACCGCTTCTTCGGCGCGCAGGCGTGCGTTTTCGAGGAGTTCGCGCCAGCGCTCGCTCTCGCCCAGCAGGTCCGACTTGCGACGCTGCCAGTGGGTCTTTTCGTCACCGAGTTCCCGCAGCCGACGCTCGATGCGATCGCGGTTGTCGCGCAGGCGCTGGCCCTCGGCCTCGAGCCGACTGACTTCGGCGGCCGCGGCGTAGAGTTCGCCCTGCGCCCCATTGACCGCCTCGGATGCCTGCATGTGGGCCTCGCGGCCGGCCTCGACGGTGGCTTCCAGCGTCTGCAGGCGGGCGCTGCCGGCCTCCATCTCGCGGCCGGTGTCGGCCACCTGCTGTTGCAACTGCCCGGCTTCGTCGCGTGCCTGGTTACGTTTCAGCAGCCACAACAGATCCTGACGCTCGGCGTGGGCATCGCGCAGCTCGCGGTAACGCGCGGCGACTTCGGCCTGGGCCGAAAGATGCTCGATGCGCTCACCCAATTCCATCCGAATGTCGTCGAGGCGGGCGAGGTTGTCACGCGCGTCGGACAGCCGCCCTTCGGTCTCGCGGCGTCGCTCGCGATACTTGGTGACGCCGGCGGCCTCTTCGAGAAAGCCGCGGATCTCCTCGGGCCGCGCCTCGATGATGCGCGAGATCATGCCCTGTTCGATGATCGCGTAGGCACGTGGCCCGAGGCCGGTACCGAGGAAGAGATCGACCACGTCCTTGCGCCGGACCTTGGCGCCGTTGATGAAATAACTCGATTCGCCGCTGCGGTCGAGCACGCGCTTGACCGAGATCTCGGCATACTGCGACCACTGGCCGGCGGCCTTGCCCTCGGCGTTGTCGAAGACCAGCTCGACACTGGCGCGCGACACCGGCTTGCGGGTGGTGGAGCCGTTGAAGATGACGTCCTGCATCGATTCGCCGCGCAGCGCCGATGCCCGCGATTCGCCGAGCACCCAGCGTACCGCGTCGATGATGTTCGACTTGCCGCAGCCATTGGGCCCGACCACGCCGACCAGATTGCCCGGGGCATGCACCGTGGTGGGGTCGACGAAGGTCTTGAAACCAGCGAGTTTGAGCTTGGAGAGGCGCACGTGAGCTTGGGGCCGGCAATCGTCGCGTCGGGCCGGGAGCGGCCGTCGCGCAGGCGCGGCATGATAGCATTTTTCCTTTTCGGCCCCCGCGCCGGGCGGCTTGCCGCCACGCGCCCGTCATTACCGTGAACCCCAATCTCGAAAGCCTCCAGCCCTATCCGTTCCAGAAGCTCGCCAAGCTCTTCGACGGCATTCGCCCGCCGGCCGGACTGGCGCCGATTCGCCTGTCGATCGGAGAGCCCAAGCACCCGACGCCGCAGTTCATCCTCGACGCGGTGGCCGCCCATCTGCCCTCCCTCGCCAACTACCCGGCGACCCTCGGCGCCGAATCCCTTCGCGAGGCCATCGCGGCCTGGCTCGACCGGCGCTACGGCCTCGGCCGCATCGACCCGGCGCGCCAGGTGGTGCCGGTCAACGGCTCGCGCGAGGCCTTGTTCGCGTTCGCCCAGTGCGTCATCGACAGCAGCCGACCGGGCGCGCTGGTGGTGAGCCCGAATCCGTTCTATCAGATCTACGAAGGCGCGGCGCTGCTCGCCGGCGCACAGCCGGCCTTCATCGACACCGTCGCCGAGACCGGCTTCGCGATGGATTTCGACCGCCTCTCCACCGACCAATGGGCGCGGGTGCAACTGGTGTACGTGTGCACGCCGGGCAACCCCACCGGCGCGGTGATGGACCTGGATGCCTGGCGCACCCTGTTCGCACTCTCGGATCGGCACGGCTTCGTCATCGCCGCCGACGAATGCTATTCCGAAATCTACTTCGACGAGGCCGACAAGCCCCTCGGCGGGCTCGAAGCGGCCAAGCGTTGCGGCCGCGACGACTTTCGCAACCTGGTGATGTTCTCGAGCCTGTCGAAGCGCTCCAATGTGCCCGGCATGCGCTCCGGCTTCGTCGCCGGCGACGCCGCGGTGCTGGCGAAATTCCTGCAGTACCGCACCTACCACGGCTGCGCCATGAGCCCGGCCTACCAGAGCGCGTCGATCGCCGCCTGGAACGACGAGGCCCACGTCGCCGACAACCGCCGCCGCTACCGCGAGAAGTTCGAGCGGCTGGTGCCGATACTCTCACCCCATCTGGGCTGCCGCATGCCGGACGCCGGCTTCTACCTCTGGGCCCGCACGCCGCTGGCGGACACCGCCTTCGCCCGGGGTCTGCAGGCCGAATATAATGTGACGGTTTTGCCCGGCACCTATCTCGGGCGCGACAACGACGGCGCCAACCCCGGCGCCGGCTACGTGCGCATCGCGCTGGTGGCCGAACTCGAGGAATGCCTCGAGGCCGCCGGCCGCATCGTCGACTTCTGTCAAAAACTCTGACCTGGACCGATCCCATGCCCAATCTGCAAACCCTCATCGAAGAGGCCTTCGAGGCCCGTTCCACGCTGTCCCCCACCTCGGCTCCGGCCGAGGTCCGCGACGCGGTCGAGCAGGTCATCGCCGGCCTCGACGACGGCTCGCTGCGGGTCGCCGAGAAAAAGGACGGCCAGTGGGTCGTCAACCAGTGGGTCAAGAAGGCCGTGCTGATCTCCTTCCGCCTGCGCGACAACCAGTTGATGCCGGGCGGCGCCACCCAGTACTGGGACAAGGTGGACACCAAGTTCGCCAGCTACGACGAAGCCCGCTTCCGCGACGGCGGCTTCCGCGTGGTGCCGCCGGCGACTGCCCGCCGCGGCAGCTTTATCGCCCCCGACGTGGTGCTGATGCCCTCCTACGTGAACATCGGCGCCTACGTCGGCCGCGGCACCATGGTGGACACCTGGGCCACCGTCGGCTCCTGCGCCCAGATCGGCGAGAACGTGCATCTTTCGGGCGGTGTCGGCATCGGCGGCGTGCTCGAGCCGGTGCAGGCCGGCCCGGTGATCATCGAAGACAACTGCTTCGTCGGCGCCCGCTCCGAGATCGTCGAAGGCGTCGTCGTCGAAGAGAACTCGGTGATCTCGATGGGCGTGTATATCGGCCAGAGCACCAAGATCTACGACCGCGAGACCGGCGAAGTCCACTACGGGCGGGTGCCGGCCGGCTCGGTCGTCGTCTCAGGCAACCTTCCGTCGGCTGATGGCAAGTACAGCCTGTATTGCGCCGTAATCGTCAAGAAGGTCGACGCCAAGACCCGCGCGAAGACCGGCATCAACGAATTGCTGCGCACCTGACGAGCACCCGACCCGGAGCCTGCCCATGATCCTCGACAAGCTGTTCCAGCTGATGGCCGAAAAGAACGCATCGGACATCTTCATTTCGGCCGGAGCACCGATTCACATCAAGATCGAGGGCAACAGCGTGCCGGTGAATCAGCAGGTCATGGACCCGCCGATGATCCAGCGCATGGTCTATGAAATGATGGCGGCGGAGCAGATCGCCCAGTTCGAACGGGACAAGGAACTGAACCTCTCGTTCGGCCGCCGCGATCTGGGCAATTTCCGGGTCAACGTCTTCTACCAGCGCAACACCATCGGCGTGGTGGTGCGCTTCATCCAAGGCGACATCCCGAAGCTCGAAAATCTCGGACTGCCCGAGGTGCTGTCCGACGTGGTGCTCGAAAAGCGCGGCCTGGTGCTGGTGGTCGGCGCCACCGGCTCCGGCAAGTCGACGACGATGGCGGCGATGCTCGACCATCGCAACGAAAACCGCACCGGCCACATCCTGACCGTCGAAGATCCGATCGAATACCTGTTCAAGCACAAGCGCTCGGTGGTCAACCAGCGCGAGATCGGCCTCGACACCAAGGGCTGGCACGAAGCCCTGAAGAACGCCATGCGCCAGGCGCCGGACTGCATCCTGATCGGCGAGATCCGCGACCGCGAGACCATGCAGGCGGCGCTGGCCTACGCCCAGACCGGCCACCTGTGCCTCGCCACGCTGCACGCCAACAACGCTTACCACGCGCTGAACCGGATCGTGAACTTCTTCCCGCTGGAAAACCGGCCGCTGCTCTATCTCGACCTCGCGGTCGCCCTCAAGGCGGTAGTCTCGCAGCGGCTGGTGCGCAAGCCCGACGGCAAACGCATCCCCGCGGTCGAGATCCTGATGAACACCCGCCACGTCGCCGAACTGGTCGAGCGCGGTGAACTCTCGGAGATCAAGGAAGCGATGGAACAATCGCTCGCCCCCGGATCGCAGACCTTCGAGCACGACCTCTACCGCCTCTACAAGGAAGGCACGATCTCGCTCGAGGAAGCCCTTTCCCACGCCGACTCGCCGACCAACCTTTCGTGGCTCATCAACAACTCCGAATTCGGCGCCAGCAAGCCCGGCAAGCCGATCGAGGAACCCAAGGCGCCCACGATCGAACTCGACAGCGCCGAGAGCGACGGCGAAGCATCGTTCAAGGAATTCACCCTGCACATCGACGGCAACGCGAGCTACGACTGAGGCCGGAATCGCGCCATACGACACTGCGCCGTCACGCGAATGCTGAGCGGGCTGAAGCGTCTTGCAGTACCGCCCTCGACTCACGCCCGCCGCTCTCCTCGTGAAGAATCCAACGGGGCAGCTTGGCGAGAGGTCCAAGTTGCTCAGGCCCCTGCGCGCCGACAGCACATCGGCTGAGCGTTCCATTCGGCTCATTGCGATCAAGCGAGCGCAAGCAGATCGAACTGCAGGCGCGCCGATGACCGCCATCGTTTACAATACGAGACCTGACCCTTTGATTTCTGCGAATTTCGTGAGCACCAAGCGTCACGGCTTGTAGGACTGCATTCGACCCGAAGCGGCCCATCGTCATATCGAAAAGCCGACACTCAGCGGCAGGCTCTGGGGTTGCATAAAACGTAGCGCGTAATGCAGTCCCTAGCGGCCGCTTGTTAGGCCCCCCTTTCTCCCGCAGTGAATTAGCACGGATAAAAGGACTTGGCTGCATTCTTCTTTGTATTCACCATAAAGTCACTATCCTTAAGTGCCTTTTCGATCAGTGCCTTCTTGTTGGGAATGTGTAGAGTTGGCACTGAATCCATTGAATCACGGAATTTCGGTAACTTATCCCAAAGGTCTTTTATCTGCTTCTTGAACGTTTTCGACTGGCAGTTAATAATGTCAGACTTTTCCGCAAACTCAGGATAGACAACTATAACCGGCAGGCCTAATGTGTTTATGCCGTACTCAATCTCCTCACGAATTGCTTTAGAGCTCTTTGTTACCGAGCTTAAGAACAGCACTATATTCTTAGAATTTCTTAGCCTCTCTCTAATTCTTGGCTTTAAAGTACTTTCCCAATCACTGCTGTCCCTAACATTGTAATTTTTATTGTGAGAATCGTTAAATGGAAAATCAGAGTCCTTTCCTTTCCAAGCCCTGAGCATACTGTAGCTTACAAAGTCTCTCGTCGCATGTGCCCCCAGACCTCCTTCAGTAAATGGTTCGTTGACATAGAATGCTGAATAGTTTCCATTACGATATGCCATCTCTACTCCGATACGATGTCATGCATTCCCAATGCAGGACGGTATTTTTTGACGCTAACACTTACAAGCCGTTATTGGCCGATTTGATATCAAGCAGATTAATGATGTCCATTTTTCCTGAGTGAATAATTATGGTTAGTTTTGCTGGATACTTAAAGCGCATTTCACTTATCCTGAACGTCCAAAGCATTATCTTAAGTAGATCTTCATCACTGATATTCTTGTGCTCTTTGATGCGCGTTATCCCTGATCCAAAAATAGGAACCGAAACACTTCTTTGTGCGTAAACTCGATTCACCCTATCCCAGAAATTAATAAGAAAGCCAAGATATTCTGGCATCGTTAGCCAGGCGCGATCCTTATCATCAAATTTTGAGAATGCCGTCAAAAGATACTCGCCAAAAATACAAATGGCCCCAATCTCGAAGCGCTTCTTCTTCCCAGTCCTTCTTTCTGTGTTTTCGCCAACTATGTCGTCACTCTCGAAAGCATAGTTTTCTATATGGCGATCAAGATCGGCAATAGCCATGTCGAGATGGTCTTTAATGAAGATGCCGTTGAGTGACGCACTTGAGATAATTTTATCATCCACCTGTGTATCAAAATACACATTAAAGGCTATAGCCTTGAAACCCGCCTGTTCGAATATATCTCCTTTTTTAATTGTGACATCGCTTTCTTCGATTTTTATATGGATCTGCTCCAGGTTACTGGATCGCCACCACAGAAAAACATAAACAACTAGAAGCGCAATAAGAAATATGGCGCCGACCGCAAGCTTCAGACCTTTAGGTATCTCAATAAATAAAAACGCGAGCGACGCCACTACGCTTATTACAGACACAACTTCAAGGAATTGCCTGATGACTCTATTGTCGAAAAGACTTACCTTTGCCAAGGGCCCTCTCCAATAATTGCTTCTATCCGTTATCACCTGCTGGCTTACACACCTAACGGTTGAGGCCTATCCCTCGCGCCACCGAGTTCCGCTCTTGCCGCGAAGGATAGGCCCCAACCGTTTGGTTTCACTTGCTACGAAGCTTGGCGAGGAGTTCCGCCTTTGTCACTGGCGGTAATCCGTCCTCGTCCAGTACGAAATCGAAGTTGGCGCTAGTTACACCGACACTGTACTGCCAGGGCACGTCAAAGTCTGCGTCCTCTTGTGGGCGCAGGAATTTGCAAGTGCTGGCCGGATAACCGTTGAGAACCTTTAACCCAGAGACGACATTATTGATAGACATCCCCACCAATTGAAACTGCAGGATCACTCGCTCGGTAGACCAATTGACTGACGTCTGACGAGATCGGATGTGCGGACCTAGGCGGCCGCCAGCCATATTTTCAATCTTGAGGAATGTCACGCCATGATCAGATTTGCCGATCATATGCATCTCGGAGTCCGGAGGCGGAATCCCGTACTGATGCTCAGTGCCAATGGCAAGTGCGAATCCGCCTGATCTAATTCTGAAGCCGTGCTTAAGTGCGTTGTACTCGTCAATTGCCGCCTGATCCAACAGTTCATGGGAGAGAGCGCGCCAGAGCGATGCAAACCGATGAACCGTCTGCGCTTGGCGTTCTGTGCCCGGTTGGTAGGCATTGAAAGCCGCTCTGGCAACGGATTTCCACGAAATGTCAGGCAAGCGAAGCTTTGAAATCAAGCTAGCGTCGCCCCGCGTGACACGATCGACAAATGTACGAAGGTCGGCGTTCGAACATTTGGCGATCCACGCGTACGCGCAATCAGGCGCCTGAACGAACGCGCCCAGCAGAGAGAATAAGGTCTCGATCGAATGGTGGAGAGCAATCTTTAGAGCGACAAGACTGCGCTTCTCATCCTCAGTCTCAATGTACGTGTCAAGCAAGTACGAGAAATATTCGGGATCAAGGCCATCCAAGAAGGCACGATTGCGGTCAGCCACGTCAGCTTCCCAGAGGCAGTATGGAGAGTCATTAACGGTGAAGATTGACGACTGCATGCCTTCTGAAACTCAACGTAAAGTCATGTGCTTGCCGGTTCATAACGGACGCGCTCATTGAAATTTCAGGAATAGCCCAAGGTAATTGTCATGGATACTGCTCTTCCACGGCTTACCATAAAGCCGGAAACCTAGTTTTTCAAGAATTCGAACCATTGCGGGATTGGCTGCTATCTCGGTCGATGCCATTAGGTTCCCATGACCGTATGCATCCACCAGCAAGCGAGTAATCGTCGACGCGATACCCCGTCCGCACTGTTCTGCTTCCGTGTACAAGTAGCCCAACTCCCAGTCAAACGCTTCTGCGAGATCGGGAACTCCTGCTTTCCCCTCTGAAAAGTCGGAATCTGTTTTCTTCTTTATCCCACCTATAGCCACCGCCGCACCATCGACCCTTGCGATGCCTACAATTTTGCATCGGTCCGCTTTCTTCGATAGATCACCTTTCACTTTTCCTTGCTTGCGAAGGAGTGCCGCGAACACATCTCTAACGGCATCATTAAACTGATCACTCCCGATAATCTCGTACTCAATTTTCACTAGCATATATTCCGGAGCGTTGCGGGTTGCTACTCGCTGCACAGAACTTGTTGTCACACGTGAGTTTGCGCAAATATCTCATAATTTCGAATAACGCCGCATTCAAGTCATTGTTGCAATGAGCAAATGTCGTTACGTTTAAAATGTACCGACAGCAAAACCCGCAAGCACCCGCCTCTTGTTGAACCGCCGCAGCGGTGCCATCACTCTAGCTGAGAAGCATACATCTTATCTACGAGCGGCAGCTATCCGGTCCAGTCGTCAATTGTCCGCAGTTGGCCGAGGCTGTGTGAAAACGCCCCTTGCGGTATGATATACGCATTGTTTTTCAATGCGATAGCTGCCATGAAGCGATTCATCGAAGGCGCCAGTCGGACCCAGGTCGCGTTGCTTCCCGAGAGCCTGGACGACTTTGTCTCCGAGAGCAATCCTGTCCGGGTCGTCGATGTCTTCGTCGATGAACTGAACCTCCGCAAGCTGGGCTTTGGCGGCGTCGATGCCGCCGTTACCGGGCGTCCTGGCTACCACCCGGCGACGTTGCTGAAGCTCTACATCTACGGCTACCTGAATCGGATCCAGTCGAGTCGTCGGCTCGAACGCGAAGCGCAGCGCAATATCGAGTTGATGTGGCTGCTCGGTCGCCTTGCCCCTGACTTCAAGACGATCGCCGACTTCCGCAAGGACAACCCCAAGGGAATTCGCGCTGCGTGCCGCCGGTTCGTCGGGCTGTGTCGTGAGTTGGGGCTGTTCGGCGAGGCGGCGGTGGCCATCGATGGCAGCAAGTTCAAGGCGGTGAACAACCGCGACCGAAACTTCACGAATGCCAAGCTCGAGCGCCGCATGAAGGAGATCGAGGAGAGCATCGAGCGCTACCTGGTGGAGATGGACTCGGCGGATCGGCAGGAACCGGCAGTGGCCGAGGCGAAGAAGGAACGGTTGCAGGACAAGATCACGACGCTGAAGGCGCGGATGAAGGAACTCGACGAGATCCGAGAACAGCTCGAGGCCACGCCTGACAAGCAGATCTCGCTCACCGACCCCGACGCCCGATCGATGAAGACGCGAGGCAGCGGCATCGTCGGCTACAACGTGCAGATCGCGGTCGAAACGAAGAACCACCTGATTGTGGCCCACGACGTCATCAACGAGGGCCTGGACCGGGATCAGTTGAGCCGGATGGCCAAGCAGGCTCGCCAGGCCATGCGAGTCGAACCGATCACCGCGCTCGCCGACCGGGGCTACTTCAAGAGCGAGGAAATCCTCGAATGCCACAAGGCGGGGATCGTTCCGTTGGTGCCCAAGAGCTATACGTCGGGCGCCAAGGCGGAGGGGCGCTTTGACCGCTCCGATTTCATCTACGACCGCGATCAGGATGAGTATGTGTGCCCCGCCGGAGAGCGGCTGATCTGGCGCTTTACGCGAACCGAAGGCCGGCTCCGGATGCACAAGTACTGGAGTTCTTCCTGCCCGCAATGCGCGATCAAGGATCAATGTACGACCGGTGACTATCGCCGCATCGCCCGCTGGGTGCACGAAGAGGAACTGGAGGTGATGCAGGCCCGGCTCGATGCCGCGCCTGAGAGCATGCGCATCCGGCGCCGGACCGTCGAGCACCCGTTCGGCACCCTGAAGGAATGGATGGGGCCGACGCACTTCCTGACCAAGGGCCTGGAGCGCGTCAGAACAGAGATGAGTCTGAACGTGCTCGCCTACAACATGAAGCGGGTGATGAAACTGATCGGATGCGAGGCAGTGATTGCGGCGATGAGGGCCTGAGGGGGCCTTCCTCCGCCTCTGATTCCCAAATCTATTGCTAGACCTCAAGTTTGACACCGTTGGACAACTTCGGTGGCTTGGATGTCGCTCGGCGAAACAGACGCCATCGAGGCGCCGATTCGGCTTTTCACACGGCCTCGGCCGGCAGTTGCCTCACACCGCTCTCTGCTCCGTTGACGCTGCAACGCGGCGACCACTTTACCCCGCTGCCCACCATCGGCCAACGCCGCCGAACATGCCGCCGAACCTATCCCGACATGCGCTCCGCCCGCCGCAGCTTTCACCCTCCGACCCCCGGAGCACGTCAAGATAGTTGTC
>JAGRFZ010000141.1:6504-7343 GCA_020445785.1 Rhodocyclaceae bacterium | reverse complement strand
CCGGCGCATCGATGACCCGCGACGAGAAGCTGCGCGTCGCCCGCCAGCTTGAGCGAATGCGGGTCGATGTCATCGAGGCCGGCTTCGCGGCGGCATCCAACGGCGATTTCGACGCGGTCCGCGGCATTGCCGAGACGGTTCGCGAATCGACCGTATGCTCGCTGGCCCGGGCCAACGAGCGGGACATCGAGCGCGCTGGCGAGGCCATCCGCCCAGCGGCCCTGGGCCGCGTCCACACCTTCATCGCGACCAGCCCGATCCACATGGAGAAGAAGCTCCGGATGAGCCCCGATCAGGTGGTGGAACAGGCGGTCAAGGCCATCGGCTGGGCACGCAAATATACCGACGACGTCGAATTCTCGGCCGAAGATGCGGGCCGCTCCGAGATCGACTTCCTGTGCCGCATCTTCGAGGCGGTGATCGATGCCGGCGCCAAGACCATCAACGTGCCCGACACCGTCGGCTACAACGTGCCGGACCAATTCGCCGGCACGATCCGCACGCTGCTCGAGCGGGTACCCAATGCGGACAAGGTGGTGTGGTCGGTGCATTGCCACAACGATCTCGGGCTGGCGGTCTCGAACTCGCTGGCCGCGGTGCTGGCCGGCGCCCGCCAGGTCGAGTGCACGATCAACGGACTCGGGGAGCGCGCCGGCAATGCTTCCCTCGAGGAAGTCGTGATGGCGGTGCGCACCCGCGCCGACGTCTTCCCGGTGACCACCGGCATCGACACCACCCAGATCGTGCCGGCCTCCAAGCTGGTGTCGGGCATCACCGGTTTTCCGGTGCAGCCGAACAAGGCGATTGTCGGCGCCAACGCCTTCGCCCACGAGTCCGGC
>JAGRFZ010000141.1:0-6427 GCA_020445785.1 Rhodocyclaceae bacterium | reverse complement strand
TGCTCGGCAAGCACTCCGGGCGCAACGCGTTCCGTGCCCGGTTGCAGGACCTGGGCGTGCGCATCGCATCGGAAGAGCACCTCAATGCCGCCTTTGCGCGTTTCAAGGAACTCGCGGACAAGAAGCACGAGATCTTCGACGAGGACTTGCAGGCCCTGATGTCGGACGAATCGCTGACACCCGAGATCGAACACTACCGCCTGCTGTCGTCGCGCTTCCACTCGGAGACCGGCGAGACCCCCAGCGCCGAACTCACGCTGTCCGTGGGCGGTGCCGAACACCAGGCGCAATCCACCGGCTCCGGTCCGGTCGACGCCGCCTTCCGGGCGATCGAGACCGTCGCCAAGAGCGGCACCGAGCTGCTGCTCTACTCGGTCAATGCGATCACCACCGGCACCGACGCCCAGGGCGAAGTGACGGTTCGCCTGGCCCGCGACGGCAAGGTGGTCAACGGCCAGGGCGCCGACACCGACATCATCGTCGCCTCGGCCAAGGCCTACCTCAACGCGCTGAACAAACTGCACGGCAAGTTCGAAAAGCTCAACCCCCAGGTTGGCCCTTGAGTGCCGGCGCGCAACCGCCGCGACCATGAGCACTGTCCGCAGCCGGCGCGGCGAACCTTGCACGATGCCGGTCAGCGAACTGGTGGCGCTGCCGATCGACTGGAGCCGCGGCAAGGATGCGCGACTTGCGCGCATCGCCGAGAGCCTGGCGCGGGGCGGCGCTATCGAACAGCCGATTCGCGTGCTGGTCTGCGGGTGTGGCAAGAGTTACCTGCTGGAGGACGGCGGCCATCGCATCAGCGCCGCCTTCGAACACTACCGGCGCACCGGGGAAGACCTGCAGCTGCCCGTCGTGCGACTCGTCGCCGAATTCCCCTGAGGCGCGAAGCTCAGCCCGTACGCGACGGCGCGCTGTTGCGCGCGTAGAGCACCACGCAGAGAAACAGCAGCGCCGACAGCAAGGCCTCGAGCAGCGCCAGGCGCCCCCCCAGGCCCGCGTCGCCGGCGCGCACCACGCCCTCGGTGAAATACAGCAGGATGAACATCGAGGTCCATTGGTACGTATAGCGGCGGCCGCGCAGGATGCCGAACAGGGGCAGCAGCAGCAAGGCCCCCTTGAGCACCATCCACGAGCCTCCGGGCCGCAGCGGTGCCAGCCACATTTCCCAACTCACGCACAACACGATCAAGCCCAGCAACAGGGCGCTCGAGGCCGAGGACAGCATGCGCAGCGACGGCATCACCCGAGCCTCGCCGCGGTTTCGGCCAGCCGCCGGCCGAGCGCGCGGGCAAGCACGGCCTCCGCATCCGACAGGCGTGGATCGCCGTCGTTGCCGGCGACATGGCTGGCTCCGTACGGCGTGCCACCACGGGCGGTGGTCATCAGGTCGGCTTCGCTATAGGGCAGGCCGACGATCAGCATGCCGTGGTGAAGTAGCGGCAACATCATCGACAGCAAGGTGCTCTCCTGCCCCCCGTGCATGCTGCCGGTCGACGTGAACACGCTGGCAGGCTTGCCCGCAAGCCGGCTGGCGTGCCACTGGGCGCCCGTGCCGTCGAGAAAATACTTGAGCGGCGCCGCCATGTTGCCGAATCGGGTCGGACTGCCGAGGGCCAATCCCGCACATTCCTCGAGATCCAGGGACTCGACATAGGGCGGGCCATCATCGGGCACCTCGGGCGCAGCGGCTTCGCACACCGTCGACACCTTCGGCACGGTGCGTACCCGCGCAGCCATCCCCGGCACGGCATCGACGCCGGCGGCGACCTGCTCGGCCAGGGCGGCCACCGAACCACGGTGGCTGTAATACAAGACCAGGATTTCCTTCATCTGCGGAACAGTCCGATAGAATCGGCGATTATAGCCACTGCTGGACGACCCACCGATGCCCCTCGTCCGGCCCGACTCGGGCCTCGTTGCCTACCTCCGGGCATTTTCCGCCCAGTTCCGTGATCGGCTGATCGACGCCCGCTGCCCGCAAGTCGCAGCCAGCCTGGCATTCACCACCCTGCTCGCGCTGGTCCCGCTGCTCACCGTCGGCCTCATCGTCTTCGCCAGCCTGCCGGGCTTCGCCGACATCGCGGAGACCCTGCAGAACTTCCTGCTGCAGAACCTGCTGCCGGCGACCGCGGGCAAGATCATTGCCACCTACGCGGTGCAGTTCTCGCAGAAGGCCACCAACCTGACCCTGATCGGCACCTCGATCGTGGTCGTCACCGCAGTCATGCTGGTGCTCACGATCGACCGCGCCTTCAACCAGATCTGGGCAGTTTCCCACCGCCGTCCTTTGCTCGCACGGCTGTCGATGTACTGGGTCGGGCTCACGGTCGGGCCGATGGCGCTGTCCGCGGTGCTGGCCCTGATCGGCCACGTCGCAAGCCTGTCGATCGGCCTGATCAGTGCCCCCGACCACTGGGCGCGGGCGGCCTATGCCCGCGGTACCACTCTGCTGGTATTGGCCGCCCTGTTCACCTTGATGTACGTCGGCCTGCCGAACCGGCCGGTGCGCTTCGCCCACGCGGCGCTGGGGGGCGCCCTCGCGGCGGCACTGCTGAGCCTGCTGCAACGGCTGTTCGCCCTGTACCTGACCCAGTTCCCGACCTATACCCTGATCTACGGCACCTTCGCCGCGCTGCCGACCTTTCTGCTCTGGCTGTATCTGTCCTGGCTGGTGGTGCTGGTCTGCGCGGTCGTGGTCGCGGTTCTCCCCGAAGTGAGCCTGCGCGGGCATTTCCGCGAGAGTTTCGCCGGCGACCAATTGCTCGGCGCGATGCAATTGCTCGAAGCCCTGTCCGATGCGCAACGGGTGGGCGCGACACCGAGCATCGAGGCTCTCGCTGCCGATACCGGCCTGGGCCTCGCGCGTACCTCGAGGCTGCTCGAGGACATGTTGCAGGCAGGCTGGGTGGTCACCTCGGACACCGGCAACTGGCTGCTCGCGATCCGCTGCAGCGAGTTGCAGTTGCGCGACCTCCTCGAGGGGCTATGCCTGTCGCCGAAAGGCCTCGTCGACAGCCGCCACCCGCTGGGCATGGCGCTGGCGCGCCGCCTTGCCCGACTCCATGGTCCGTTCGACGACCCGGTCTCGGAACTGCTGACGGAAGCCTCGGGACGCCAGCGCGGGGATCAGATCGGGTAGGGGTCCACCTCGAACTGGAACAGTTCGATGGCATCGGTCTGCATGTCGAGACTCAACAGGCGGCCCTGAGCCACATAGAGCCGGTCGCCGTCGTGCACCAGCATGAAGCGTCGTGCGGAATAGGTGCCGGCAGGGGCGAGCACCGCCTGATGCCGGCGCACGCCGGTCAGCGGCGGCAAAACCAGCGCGACGACCGGCAGCCGGGCCGAGTTGCCGCTGCGAAAGGCCACACGCACCGGAATCGCGGCCTGGGACACCAACTGCAGGCCAAGCTCGACCTGACCGGGCTGCTCGCTGCGAATCCAACGCACGACACAGACCGCCCAGCCCGCCGAGTGCTCACGCCGCAGGGCGATCGCCATGCCGGCCGCCAGCTCGCCGCAGTCCCCGCTGATCTGCATGATCGAAAAGCCGCCGGGGCTTTCGTTCTGCACCGTCCATCGGCGCGGCGGCGACCGCTCTTCGCCACGCATCAGCAGGCGCCAGATCTCCTCGAGCCCGGCGCACACCTGGATTTCGTATTCGCTGCGCCGCCTCGGCTGGGCGCGCCGGGGCGGCATCGCCCAGCGCTCTCGCAAGCGCCGCAGCAGGCCTGCCTGGCTGCCACCGCTTGGCGGTACTTCCCCATCGACTTCGTCGCGCGCCAGCCGGTCGCTGGCCGCCCGTGCCAACGCGGCCGCCGAGAAATACACCAGATCGTCGACCGGCGGCGGTGCGCGGCGAACGATCGCGACCGGCGGGCAATCCTGGGCCACGTCGACCCAGAACCAGCCCTGCCCCGGCGGCTCCCGCTCGCCATCGAGCAATTCACCGAGCCCCGCGCTGCCTCGCGCGATCGCAAAGACTTCGAGCAGTTCGGCCGACGAAAAGCTCTCGGGCTGGATCGTCGCCAGTGCCAGCAGGCGCTTATAGACGATCGCCGCCGGCGCACACGATTCCGCCGCCGCCCGCAGGTACAGGCCATGGGCGGTCAGCCAGAAATCGTTGGGCGCCGAAATCCGGGCGAGACAGGCCAATTCGAAGCCGTCGGCCAGCAACGCCAAGCCGCTGGCAAGCACCTCACCGCTTCCCCGGAAGCCGCACAGATACGGCGAACGCATTTCCTGCAATACCCGCAGGTGCCAGCGCGCGCACGCCAGGGCGCCGTCGACGGCTTCCCTCGCCTCGCCGAAGCGCTGCTGGTTGAGGGGCAGAAGCTCGACCGCGAGGGTGTCTCGCAGGGGGATCGCCAGTTCGATCATGCGACGACCGATGCCGGCCAGGTCGCCGACCCGTCCGCCCGCCTCGTCGAACCGGTCCATTCGCGCGCGCAGCCGCGCAAACTCCCGCAGCCTCGGGTCGTACGCCTCCTCGCTCACCTCAATCGATTCGGGACTTTCTGTCATCGACCGCCGGACCCACGCGCACACGCCAGATGGCTTGCTTGTATACCATTCGCGGACTCGCCGCCAGTGCGTCGCACCGATCGAGGCCGCGCGGTCCTGTCGAAGGCTTGCCGGATATCGCGCTTTCCCGTATATTTGCGCGTTTTTCCGAAAACCGAGTCAGGACTTTCCATGGTCGTCATCCGCCTTGCCCGCAGCGGCGCAAAGAAGCGCCCCTTCTACAACATCGTCGCCGCCGACTCGCGCGACCGACGCGACGGCCGCTTCATCGAGCGCGTCGGCTTCTACAACCCGATGGCCGCCGATTCCGAGCAGGGGCTGACGGTGGACCTGGCGCGCCTCAACTACTGGAAAGAGAACGGCGCCCAGCTCTCGCAGACGGTTCAGCGCCTGGTCAAGAACGCCGCCAAGGCCGCCGCCTGACCGGCATGATCGTCCTGGGGCGCATCGTCGCCCCGTTCGGCGTCGGCGGCTGGGTACGCATCCACCCGTTCGGCGACGACCCCCTCGGCTGGCGGCGCATGAGCCATTGGTGGCTCAGCGCCGACGACAAGGCCGACGACGCGCGCTGGCAGGCACTGCGACTCAAGTCCTGTCGCATGCACGGCAAGAGCCTGATCGCGGCGCTGGAAGGCATCGACGACCGCGACGCCGCCCAGCGATTGGACAAGCAGTTCGTCGGCGCGCCTCGCGAGGCGATGCCCCGGCCGGCGGACGACGAATACTACTGGGCCGATCTGATCGGCCTGGAGGTGCGAAACAAGGCGGACCTTCGTCTCGGCACCGTCACGGGGCTGATCGAAACCGGCGCCCACGACGTGCTGCAGGTGCACGACGGTGAATCGGAACGGTTGATCCCGTTCGTCGGGGCCTATGTCATCGCCGTGGACGTAGCGGGCGGTTGGATCGAGGCAGACTGGGAAGCCGACTGGTGAGCGCCGACGATCCGCGTCGCTTCGACGTGGTGACGCTGTTTCCGGAAATGTTCGCGGCGCTGACCGGAAGCGGCATCACGCGGCGAGCGGCGGAGCGGGCGCTGTACCGGCTGGCGTTCTGGAATCCCCGCGATTTCGCCAGCGACAAGCACCGCACGGTGGACGACCGGCCCTACGGCGGCGGGCCCGGCATGGTGATGATGGCCGAACCGCTGGCCCAGGCGATCGGCGCCGCCCGCGCGTCGCAGCAGGCGGCGCTGGGCCACGCCGGGCCGGTGATCTACCTGTCGCCCCAGGGGAACCGCCTGGGGCACCGGCGAGTCGTGGAACTCGCCAGCGAGCCCGCGCTGGTGTTGCTGTGCGGGCGCTATGAAGGGATCGACCAGCGCCTGATCGAGCGCTGCGTCGACGAAGAGATTTCGCTCGGCGACTTCGTGCTGTCGGGCGGCGAGTTGCCTGCGATGGTGCTGATGGACGCGATCATCCGTCAGTTGCCCGGGGCGCTCAACGATGCCGATTCGGCGCAGGAGGATTCCTTCGTCGATGGGCTGCTCGACTGTCCGCACTACACGCGGCCGGAAGAGTACGAGGGATTGCGGGTGCCGGCAGTGCTCTTGTCCGGCAACCACGCTGAAATCCGTTCGTGGCGCCGGGCACGCGCACTGGCCCTGACCCGCGAGCGGCGGCCCGACCTGCTGCAGGAATGGCAGGAGGGCCGGCAGGAATGGTCCGTATCCGGCGAGCCGGAACCGGGCGGAACCGGCAACGGGCGCTGACACGCTCGACCGGATGACAAACGGCGGCATCAGGTGGCGACCTGCTCTGCAGCCAAGGCCAAAGGCCACAGACGAAAAGGAGAAGTACCCGATGAATCTGATTCAGCAACTCGAACAGGAAGAGATCGCCCGCCTCTCGGAAGGCAAGACGATTCCCGAATTCGGTCCCGGCGACACCGTGGTGGTGAG
>JAGRFZ010000003.1:4270-5814 GCA_020445785.1 Rhodocyclaceae bacterium | reverse complement strand
CGCGCCACATCGAGATCCAGGTCTTCGCCGATGCCCACGGCAACTGCGTGTACCTGTTCGAGCGCGACTGCTCGGTGCAGCCCCGCCACCAGAAGGTGCTGGAGGAAGCGCCGGCACCGGGCATGACGCCGACGCGCCGCGCTGCGATGGGCCAGGCCGCGGTCGATGCCGCCAAGGCGGTGGGCTACGTCGGCGCCGGCACGGTCGAGTTCATCGCGGCCCCGGACGGCAGTTTCTTCTTCATGGAGATGAACACTCGGCTACAGGTCGAGCACCCGGTGACCGAGATGATCAGCGGTCAGGATCTGGTGGAATGGCAACTGCGGGTGGCGGCGGGCGAGCCCCTGCCGCTGGCCCAGGAGCAACTGCAGATCCACGGCCACGCGCTCGAGGCGCGGATCTACGCCGAGGACCCGGACAAGGGCTTCCTGCCCTCCACCGGCCGCTTGCTGCACCTGGCACCACCGGCCGAGAGCCTGCACGTACGGGTGGACACCGGCGTCGAGGAGGGCGACGAGATCAGTCCCCACTACGATCCGATGATCAGTAAGCTGATCGTGTGGGATCAGGACCGCGAGCGCGCGCTCTCGCGCATGCTGCAGGCGCTGGCCGAATATCGGGTAGTGGGGGTGGCCAACAACATCGGCTTCCTTTCTCGGTTGACCGCCTGCCCGGCTTTTGCCAAGGCCGATCTCGACACCGGCCTGATCGAGCGCGAACGGGACTACCTGTTCCCGGCCGAGGTCACGCCGCCCGACGAGGTCTGGCTGGTGGCGGCGCTGGCCGAGCTGCTGCGCGAGGCCGAGCGCGGCCTGCTCCAGGCCCGGCACGACATCGAACCGGCCTCTCCGTGGCACGCCCGCGACGGCTGGCGGCTCAATAGCCGCGCCCGGCGCGACTTGTGCCTGCGCTTCGGCGAGCAGGAGAAGACCGTCGGCGTCACCTACCGCCGCGACGGCTACGCCCTGGCGCTGGACGGGCGCAGCGTCGAGGCGCGCGGTGAGCGCGAGCCCCGCGGCTTGCTGCGAGTGGAGTTCGACGGCACCCGCATGGACGCGGCGGTGATCGTCGCCGGCGAGAAGCGGCACGTGTTCCTCAACGGCCGCGCCTGGATGCTCGCCAACATCGACCCGCTGTATCACGGCGCCGACGCCAGCGGCGCCGAGGGCGGCCTGCTGGCGCCGATGCCGGGCAAGGTGATCGCGCTGATCGCCGCGGCCGGTGCCGTGGTCGACAAGGGCGCACCGCTGATGGTCCTGGAGGCGATGAAGATGGAACACACCATCACCGCGCCGACCGCCGGCACGGTCAAGGCCTTCCACTATTCGGTCGGCGACCAAGTCGGCGACGGCGCCGAACTGGTGGATTTCGAGACTGCCGCCTGATCGGGGAGAATGGCGCCATGAAGCTGCCCAGCCACGTCCGTATCGTCGAGGTCGGCCCCCGCGACGGCCTGCAGAACGAGAAGCAGCCGGTCGACACCGACACCAAGCTCGCGCTGATCGCCCGCCTCGGCGCGGCCGGGCTGCCGGCGATCGAGGCCA
>JAGRFZ010000003.1:620-4254 GCA_020445785.1 Rhodocyclaceae bacterium | reverse complement strand
AGTGGGTGCCGCAGATGGCCGACGCACCCGAGATCATGCGTCGCCTCGAGCGCCTGCCCACCATCGACTACCCGGTGCTGACCCCGAACCTGAAGGGCTTCGAGGCCGCCGTTGCCAGCGGCGCGCGCGAGGTGGCGGTGTTCGCCGCCGCCTCGGAGAGTTTCAGCCGCAAGAATATCAACTGCTCGATCCGCGAATCGCTGGCCCGTTTCGAGCCGGTACTGGCCGCCGCCGCCGCCGCCGGCGTGCGGGTGCGCGGCTACGTCTCGTGCGTGCTCGGCTGCCCCTACGAGGGCGAGATCGCGCCCGAGGCGGTGGCCGCGGTGGCCGGCACGCTACGCGAGATGGGCTGCTACGAGGTCAGCCTCGGCGACACCATCGGCGTCGGCAACCCGGCCGCCACCCGGCGCATGCTCGACGCGGTCTTCCGCCGCGTCCCGGTCGAAGCGAGCGCCGGCCACTTCCACGACACCTACGGCATGGCGATCGCCAACATCCAGGCCTCGCTCGAGGCCGGCGTCGCGGTGTTCGATGCCTCGGTCGGCGGCCTCGGCGGCTGCCCCTACGCCGCCGGCGCCTCCGGCAACGTCGCCACCGAAGACGTGGTCTACTTGTTGAACGGCCTCGGCATCGACAGCGGCATCGACCTCGACGCGCTGGTGACGACGGCCGAGTGGATCAGCGCGAAACTCGGCCGCGAACCCGCCTCGCGGGTCGCCCGCGCGCTGCTCGCGAAACGGCGCAAACAAGGATGCGACACATGAATCGACCCCTATTCCTCAGCGCCCTGCTGACCCTCGCGTGGCCCCTGTCGGCCGTCGCCGAGGCCGCCGCGCCGGACTGCAACATGGCCATGGCCGGCAGTGGCATCGCCTCGCTGCCGGTCGGACAGATGCAGGGCCTGCTCGACGGCCGCGGCCTGGGCATGGCCAAGGCCGCCGAGCTGAATGGCTATCCTGGCCCGAAGCACGTGCTCGAACTGGCGGACGAACTCGATCTGAGCGAAACCCAGCGCGAGCGCAGCCAGCGCCTGTTCGACGCCATGCAGGCCGACGCGCGCGCCCTCGGTGCACAGCTTGTGGACGAGGAGCGCCGGCTCGACCGGCTGTTCGCCGACGGCCTCGCCCGGCCGGAGAGCATGCGCCCGATCCTCGACCGCATCGGCTCGCTGCAGGGTTCGCTGCGCGCGCGCCATCTGGAGACCCACATCGCCCAGCGCGAGCTGCTCGACCGCGACCAGGTCGCCCTCTACGTCGAATTGCGCTCCGCGTTGCGCCGCCAGAACGGCGGTCCGATGCACGATCATCGCGGCCACGACAGGCACCACGGCGGTGCGGCCTGCGGGGGCGACGACGAGGCAATGCACCGCCGCCACCATGGCGACCCGGGAGGCCCCGATGACCGTTGACTCGCCCTGCCGCAACCTGTGCAAGATGAACCACGACACGGGCTACTGTGAAGGCTGCTTTCGATCGATCGACGAGATCACCGTGTGGTGCAGCGCCAGCGACGAATACAAGCGCCGCGTCCTCGTGGAATTGGCTGAGCGGCGCGCCGCCTTCGAACCATCCGACGACGACGTGCGTGCCGAGCGCGGCCACTGAACGCCCGCCACGCCCGAACCCCCGCCGAGAGACCACACCATGAGCGACGACTCCCCCTGCGTGGGCCTTTGCGACATCGACCCGGAATCCGACCGCTGCATCGGCTGCGGCCGTACCTCGGCCGAGATTTTCGGCGAGCCGGAGCCGCAGACCGTGCATGACGCCGAGCGGATCGAGGAGAAGATCGTCGTGCCCGGTAAGGCTACGGACGACTGACGTGGGCCGCGAATGCCGCAGCGCAGGTCACGTCGGCGACCCAGGAGGCGGCGCTACCCCTGCCGCAACGCCGGTCGAGACCGGAACCCCGGATTGACCGACCGATGATGCGCGGCTAAGCTCTCGGCCGTGGTGCGCCTCGCCAGGCGGGCCGGCTCGGATCGGCCGCTCCGGGGCTACCCCGGGGACTCACTCGACCTTCCCATTGACGCGCCTGAACGCTTCACGCCGCTGGCGTGCCCGGTTCAGGCTCCACACGACAGGCTGGCGACGCACCACGCTTCGACCGCATGGACGACGAGGAAGCCCATCCGCCGTTCGGACCCGAGCACGCCGGCCGTGACAAGGCGCGGGTCGCGCTGGGCCTGGCATCGGCGTTTCTCGCCGGGTCGCCCGAGCCGGCAAGCCTGCGCGAGCGCGGTCGACGGGCGCTCGGACGTGACTGGCCCTGGCTGCCCGCGCTTGCGCTGCGCCTCCACCACACCTTCGGCAAGGCATTCCCGCCCCACCGACTCGACGACCTGCAACGCCTGATCGTCCGCGACCCCGACTTCATCGCGTCGTTCGCGGATTCGGAAGGCGGCCCGCGCATTCGCGCCTGGTTCCCGCTGCACCCGCGGATGGCGCCACCGACCATCCCGGGCCTGCCGGCGCTGCCGCAACTCGCGACGCTCGACGCGCTGGCGGACTGGCTCGAAGTGCGCCTCGAAGACCTGGACCGGCTCGCCGAGCCTCAGGCTTGGCGACCACCAAGGTCGGCATCACCGCTCGAGCACTACCGATATCACTGGCGGCAAAAGCGGGACGGCGGACTGCGCCTGATCGAAGCGCCGAAGCCACGCCTGCGACGCCTCCAGCGACGCATCCTGCACGGATTGCTCGACCTCGTTCCGGTCCACCCGGCCGCGATGGGTTGCGTGCGGGGACGCAGCGTCATCGACCATGCCGGCCAACATGCGGGTCAGCCGAGACTGGTCAAGCTGGACCTGCGCGATTTCTTTCCCGGCAACCGGGCATCGCGCATTCATGCCTTGTTCCGAAGCCTCGGCTACCCGACGATGGTCGCCCGCCACCTTACCGGGCTGACGACCCATTGCAGCCCACCCCGCATCCTTCGCACGCTGCCGCATGGCGAATACGACAGCCCCGAACAACGCCTACGAACGCGCCGCCGAGCAATGGCCCTTTGCGACCGCCACCTGCCCCAGGGCGCACCCAGTTCGCCCGCGCTGGCCAATCTATGCGCGTTCCGACTGGACTTGCGGCTGGCGGGCGCGGCCCTGGCATGCGGCGCACGCTACAGCCGCTACGTGGACGACCTCAGCTTTTCCGGCGCTTTCGATGCCGCCCGAGGCCATCGCATGCTGGCCATGATCGACGACATCGTCCGCGACGAGGGCTTCGACCCGAACTGGCGCAAAGCCGCCGTGGTGGGCGCCGGTGCGGCCCAGCGGTTGACCGGCCTCACCGTCAATCGCCACCCCAATCTGCCGCGCGCCGAGTACGATCGCCTCAAGGCGATTCTGACCAACTGCCGCCGGCACGGTCCGACCAGTCAGAATAAGGCCGGCCACCGCGACTTCCGCGCCCATCTGCTCGGCCGCGTCGCCTGGGCCTGCGCAGTGAATCCGGCCAGAGGGGAGAAACTACGGTCGATTTTCGATCGGATCGTCTGGCCGGAGGGGTGAATGGACATCGGGAGGAGCGGGCGTGGGCGCCCGGCCGATGTGGGCACTCGTTGTGGCCCCGGGCGCGCTCGGCCAACCCCCCGGGATTCGTCGCAGAAGACGCCCGGAGCACGTCAAGATAGTTGT
>JAGRFZ010000003.1:0-406 GCA_020445785.1 Rhodocyclaceae bacterium | reverse complement strand
GCGTGACGTATCGGATGCCGCCATGCCGATGCTCGAAGTTGTACCAGTGGGCGAAGTCTCGGCCCCAGTTGCGAGCGTCCTCCAAGCTCGCGAAACCTCGGGATGGGAATTCGGGCCGGTACTTGGCCGTCTTGAACAGCGACTCGACGAAGGCGTTGTCGTCGGACACCCGTGGCCGCGAGTACGACGGTTTGACGCCCAGCCAGTGCAGCATGGCCAGCACCGTGGTGGCCTTCAGTGTGCTGCCGTTGTCACCGTGCAGCACGGGTCGGCTGGGCATCGTGTGAATGCCTTCGGCCAAGGCGGTGCGCTTGAGCAGATGCACGGCGTGGTCCGCGTCATCACGGTCATGGATCTCCCAGCCGACGATCTTGCGGCTGTACAGATCCTGGATCAGGTAGAGGTA
>JAGRFZ010000140.1:42140-44171 GCA_020445785.1 Rhodocyclaceae bacterium | reverse complement strand
ACGTCTCCGACGGCCTGCTCGGCGATCTCGGTCACATTCTCACGCGTTCACAGGTCGGCGCCCGCCTGTTCGAGAGGCTGCTGCCACTGCAACTGCTGGTACATGCCGTGACCGACGACGAGCGCGCCCGCCACGCGCTGCTCGGTGGCGGCGACGACTACGAGCTGCTGTTCTGCGCACCCGTGGCGATGCGGGCGCGCATCGGCGCACTCGCTGACGCCGTGGCGACCCAAGTCCATCGCATCGGCACGGTACTGGTCGACCCCGGCCGCTTCGAGCTGGAAGGCGCCGACGGCGAACGCCGACCGCTGGCGCCGAGCGGGTTCCGCCATTTTCCTGGCGAAGGCGACAAACACTGATAGTATATACAGCACAAGAGCCCGGATCGATGCACCCCGACCTTCGCTTTCTGATCGCCCACCCCGCCCATTTCATCGCCTGCGGCTTCGGCAGCGGCCTCTCGCCCAAGGCGCCGGGTACCGCCGGCACGCTGGCTGCGTGGGCCCTCTTTCCGCTGCTCGGTTCAGCGCTCGGCGAAGCTGCGCTGCTGGGCCTGCTGGCGGTGTTCTTCGCCCTCGGGGTGGTCGTCGCCGAGCGCACCGGCAGGGATCTCGGCGTGTCCGATCATGGCGCCATCGTCTGGGACGAAATGGTACCTTTCTGGCTGATCCTGGTACTGACGCCGAAGAGTTGGATCTGGCAGGCTGCGGCGTTCGTGCTGTTCCGCTTCTTCGACATCGTCAAGCCTCCTCCGGTCCGCTGGGCGGACCGCCGCGTCAAGGGGGGCTTCGGCGTCATGCTCGACGACCTCATCGCCGCAGGCTACGCCCTGCTGGTGCTGGCCCTGTTCAAGCGACTGTTGGATTGACCCGAATGGACCCCGAACTGGCACAACTCTCCTTCGAAACCGGTGAATTCCTGCGTGACCGAAACTTCCGGCTGTGTACCGTCGAGTCCTGTACCGGCGGCTGGATCGGCGAACTGGTGACCGCCACCGCCGGCAGCTCCAACTGGTACGACCGCGGTTTCATCACCTATTCCAACGACGCCAAGGTCGAACTGCTCGGCGTCGATCCCGGCCTGCTGCGCACCTACGGCGCGGTCAGCGAAGAAGCCGTCCGCGCGATGGTGCTGGGTGGTCTCGAGCGATCCAACGCCGACCTGGTGCTTGCGGTGTCGGGCATTGCCGGACCCGGCGGCGGCACCGGCGAACGCCCGGTCGGCACCGTGTGCTTCGCCTGGACCCGGCGCGACGATCCGGCCCATACCGCGACCCTGCGCTTTTCGGGTGACCGACAAGCGGTTCGCCGGCAGGCCGTGATGCACGCACTGCGTACTCTGCAACGCCTCTACGAATGACTTCCGGCACGAGCACGCAAAGTCTGTGCCATAATCGCTGACAACGATCCGAGGTAGAACCATGGATGACAACAAGGCAAAGGCCCTGGCGGCCGCGCTTTCACAGATCGAGAAGCAGTTCGGCAAGGGTTCGATCATGCGCATGGGCGACGGCGGCGTCGAAAAGGACATCCAGTCCGTGTCGACCGGCTCGCTCGGCCTGGACATCGCGCTCGGCCTGGGCGGCCTGCCCCGTGGCCGGGTGGTCGAGATCTACGGACCGGAATCGTCCGGCAAGACCACGCTGACCTTGCAGGTGGTCGCCGAGATGCAGAAGATCGGCGGCACCGCAGCCTTTATCGATGCCGAGCACGCGCTCGACGTCAGCTATGCCGGCAAGCTCGGCGTGAATGTCGACGACCTGCTGATTTCTCAGCCGGATACCGGCGAGCAGGCGCTGGAGATCGCCGACATGCTGGTGCGCTCGGGCGGGGTTGACGTGGTGGTCATCGACTCGGTCGCGGCGCTGACGCCGCGGGCAGAGATCGAAGGCGAGATGGGCGACCAGTTGCCCGGCCTGCAGGCGCGGCTGATGAGCCAGGCACTGCGCAAGCTCACCGCCAACATCAAGCGCACCAACACGCTGGTGATCTTCATCAACCAGATCCGGATGAAGATCGGCGTCATGTTCGG
>JAGRFZ010000140.1:0-42134 GCA_020445785.1 Rhodocyclaceae bacterium | reverse complement strand
ACCACGACCGGCGGCAACGCCCTCAAGTTCTACGCCTCGGTCCGGATGGACATTCGCCGTACCGGAGCCATCAAGCGCGCCGACCAGGTGGTCGGATCCGAAACCCGCTGCAAGGTGGTCAAGAACAAGGTCGCACCGCCCTTCCGCGAAGCCCATTTCGACATCCTCTATGGCGAGGGCATCTCGCGCGAGGGCGAGATCATCGATCTCGGCGTCGAGCACAAGATCATCGACAAATCCGGCGCCTGGTATTCCTACGGCGGCAGCAAGATCGGTCAGGGCAAGGACAACACACGCGAATTCCTGCGCGGCAATCCGGATCTTGCGCGCGAGATCGAGAACAAGGTGCGTACGGCCGTCGGCCTTGCCGAACTGCCGGCGCTGCCCGCAGTCCCGGCCGCAGAGGCCGAGGCCTGATCGGAGCAAGATGGCGAAGGAGGAACTGCGTCAGCGGGCGATCAGGCTATTGGCCCAGCGCGATCATTCCCGTGCGGAACTGACTCGTAAACTCTCCTCCCATGGCTCGGCGGACGAAGTCGCCGAAGTCGTGGCGCGCATGGCCGCACTCGAGTTGCAGTCGGACCGCCGCTTCGCCGAACAATACGTACGCAGCCGTGGCGCCCGCTTCGGCGCCCAGCGCCTGCGACGCGAGCTGCGCCAGCGGGGCATCGACGACGAACTCGGTGCCCGCGCGATCGCGGACGCGCTCGAGGGCGACGAAATCGACCGCGCCCAGCGCGTGTGGCAGGCACGTTTCGGCGATGCCCCCCACGACCCGAAGGAGTGGGCACGGCAAGCGCGCTTCCTTCAGTACCGCGGGTTTTCGGCCGACATCATCCACACCGTCTTGAAGGGGCGCTTCGATGAGCCTGCTTAGGGTTGCCGGCCTGCGCAAGAAGTACAAGTCCCGCACCGTCGTACACGATGTCGGCTTCGAGGTCGGCAGCGGCGAGGTGGTCGGCCTGCTCGGCCCGAACGGTGCGGGCAAGACCACCTGCTTCTATATGATCGTGGGCCTCGTCACCGCGGACGGCGGCGAGATCAGCCTCGACGGCAAGGCCATCACCCACGCACCGATCCACGCCAGGGCACGCCTCGGCCTGTCCTATCTGCCCCAGGAGATGAGCGTATTCCGCAAACTGACGGTGTCCGAAAACATCCAGGCCGTGCTCGAGTTGCAGCAACTGCCCCGCGACCAGCTGGAGGCGCGCCTGGAGGAGCTGCTCGAAGAGCTCGGCATCGCGCACCTGCGGGACAGTGCCGCGCTGGCGCTGTCCGGCGGCGAGCGGCGTCGCTGCGAGATCGCCCGGGCACTGGCCACCGCGCCCCAGCTGATCCTTCTCGACGAACCCTTTGCCGGCGTCGATCCGATCGCTGTGCTGGACATCCAAAAGATCATCCGTTTCCTCAAAGACAAGGGTATCGGCGTACTGATCACCGACCACAACGTGCGTGAAACGCTGGGCATCTGCGACCGCGCCTACATCATCAATGCGGGCGAGGTCCTGGCCAGCGGCACCCCGGACGACATCATCAAGAACGAGCAGGTGCGACGGGTATACCTCGGCGAGCATTTCAGGATGTAAGCTGATGGTCAGAAGAGAATCATGAAACCCACCCTCCAACTAAAACTCTCCCAGCACCTCACGCTCACACCCCAACTGCAGCAGTCGATCCGGTTGCTGCAGCTGTCGACCCTCGAACTCAACCAGGAGATCGAGCAGGCCCTGCGCGAGAATCCGATGCTCGAGCGCGAAGACGGCGCCGAAGACGGGGAAGCTCCGGCCAACAACGAAGCCGCGGGCGACGCCCAGGACGCCCCAGCGGCATCGCGAGAGGCGGAAAGCGCGCCGGAGGCCAACGAAGCGCCGGCGGAACCGGCCCGCGAGGAACCGCGTGACAACGAGGAACTCGGCGAGTGGATGAACACCAGTCCGGGCAGCGGCTCCCAGCGCGACGACGACGACGACACCGACTTTCAGGAGTTGCAGGCCGCCGGCACCTCGCTGCGCGACCATCTGGACAGCCAGATCGCGCTGACCCCCCTCAGCGACCGCGACCGCGCGCTGGTGCGCTTCATGATCGAAGCGCTGGACGACGACGGCTACCTGAGCCAAGGCCTCGAGGAGCTGCTGCCGCTGCTTCCGCCCGAACTCGAACTCGAGGTGGAGGATCTGCAGATCGCGCTGTGCCACATCCAGAACCTCGAACCGCCCGGCATCGGCGCCCGCTCGCCGCAGGAATGCCTGGCGCTCCAGCTGCGCGCGCTGCCGCCGTGCGCCACCCGGGAAATGGCGTTGTCGATCGTCACCGAGTACCTCGAGCTGCTCGCCAACCGCGATTTCAACCGCCTCAAGCGGGTGCTGCACTGCCAGGACGACGACCTGCGCGCGGCCCACGAGATGATTCTCAGCCTCAATCCGAGACCAGGCGCCCGATTCGCCCCCAACGACACCCGCTACGTGGTGCCCGACGTGGTCGTGCGCAAGCTGCGCAATCGCTGGACCGTGAGCCTCAACCCCGACGCCATGCCGAAGCTGCGGATCAACCAGATGTACGCCCGCATCCTTCAGCAGAACCGGGGATCGGCCGCGTCCCTGGCCGGTCAACTGCAGGAGGCAAAGTGGTTGTTGAAGAACGTCCAGCAACGATTCGACACGATCCTGCGGGTCTCCCAGGCCATCGTTGACCAGCAAAGGCAGTTCTTCGATCATGGTGAGGTGGCCATGCGCCCCCTCACCTTGAGGGAAATTGCGGAGACGCTGGACCTGCATGAATCGACCATCTCGCGTGTCACGAACCAGAAGTACATGGCGACGCCGCGGGGCATTTTCGAGCTCAAGTATTTTTTCGGCAGTCACGTGGCCACCGACAGCGGGGGCGCGGCATCGTCGACGGCGATTCGCGCGCTCATCCGCCAGCTGGTGGACGCCGAAGACAGGAAAAAGCCCCTGTCCGACGCGAAGATTGCCGAACTCCTTGGCCAGCAGGGTATCGTGGTCGCGCGGCGAACGATCGCCAAGTATCGCGAATCGCTGAGTATCCCGCCGGTCAGTTTGCGTAAGACGATCTGAAAAAGGGAAGGATCATGAACCTGAACATCACCGGACATCATCTCGAGGTTACCCCGGCCATCCGTGAGTACGTGACGTCGAAGCTCGACCGGGTCATCCGGCACTTCGACCACGTCACCAGCGTCGGCGTCATCCTTTCGGTGGAAAAGCTGGTGCAGAAGGCCGAGGTCACCGTACACGTGCGCGGCAAGGACATCTTCGTCGAGAGTTCGGACCAGGACCTCTACGCCGCGATCGACGCGATGACCGACAAGCTCGACCGGCAGATCCTGAAATACAAGCAAAAGAACCAGAATCACGACCACGCCGCGCTGAAGCACCAGAGCGTCGAATCCTGAAAATCGCACAGCGCGGGTCACGGCCTTGGGTATATAATCCGGGCCGATTCACAACAAACAGGCGCCGACTCGACCGGCCGACGTACGGCCCAGGCGCCTCATCACCGGCGCCTGTCAAGGCAGGCGCCGATTCAATTCTTGCCGATGAATCTGATCGCCCAACTGCTGCCGCCAGGCAACGTCGTCATCGACCTCGAGGCGAGCAGCAAGAAACGTGTCTTCGAGCAGGCGGGCCTGCTGTTCGAAAACAATCAGGGCATTGCCCGCAGCACCGTATTCGACAGCCTGTTCGCGCGCGAACGCCTCGGGTCCACCGGCCTGGGGCAGGGCATCGCGATTCCCCATGGCCGCATCAAGGGGCTCAAGGATGCTGTCGGCGGCTTCTTTCGCCTCAATACGCCGGTGCAGTTCGATGCGCCCGACGGCAAGCCGGTCAGCCTGCTGTTCGTCCTGCTGGTCCCCGAGCAGGCCAACGAACACCACCTGCAGCTGCTCTCCGAACTGGCGCAGATGTTCAGCGATCCCGGCTTCCGCGACGAACTGACCAGCGCCGAGAGCACCGACGAGATCCACACGCTGTTCTCGAGCTGGGGCGACCACGATGCGCCGGACCAGCGTAGCGCTGCTGTTTGAGGCCACCCGCGAAAAACTCCAGCTGCAGCACGTCTGCGGCAAGCTGGAACGAGACATCTCGGTTGCCGACGAGCGCTTGTGGCCGGCGGATCTGGTCGGCCACCTCAACCTGATCCACCCCGAGCGCCTGCAGGTGCTCGGCAGCACCGAAGTGGCCTGGGCGCGACGCCAGGCCCGGGGCAAGATCACCCACCACTTCGAGGCGATTCTGGCCGCCCAGCCCCCCGCGGTGATCATGGCCGACGACTGCGAAGTCCCGAGCGTCGTGCGGGAGGGCTGCGAAGAAACCGGCATCGCGTTGTTTGCGACACCGCTGCCCAGCGCCAGCGTGATCGATCTGCTGCGGCTCTATCTTTCGCGCCAGCTCGCCGAGAAAGCCTCGCTCCATGGCGTCTTCATGGACGTGCTGGGCCTCGGGGTGCTGATCGCCGGCGATTCCGGTGCCGGCAAGTCCGAACTGGCCCTCGAACTGATCTCGCGCGGTCACGGCCTGGTGGCCGACGACATCGTCGAGTTCGCGCGCATCGCCCCGACCGTGCTCGAAGGGCGGGCACCGGAGATGCTCAAGGATTTCATCGAAGTGCGGGGCCTGGGCATGCTCAACATCCGCACCATCTTCGGCGAAACCGCCTGCCGCAGGAAGATGCGGCTGAAGTTGATCTGCCATCTCGAACGGCGCCAGCCCGGCACCGGCGATCGACTGCGCATTCCCGATGTGCAGGACTACGAGGAGATTCTCGGCGTCCAGGTGCGCAGCGTCGTGCTGCCGGTGGCACCCGGCCGCAACATTGCCGTGCTGCTCGAAGCCGCGGCCCGGACCACCATCCTGCAGTTGCGGGGCATCGATTCGATGCAGGAGTTCATCGGCCGCCAGCGATCGGCACTGGAAAACCCCGACGACGACTGATACCGGCGTTCGGCAACGCCTCAGATGACCTCGAAGAAGACCAGGTCGCGCTCGATGTCGTTGGCGGAAAAACCGCATCCGATGCGGCCCTGGCCGGTCAGCACGATCTCGCTCTTGCGCGCGCACTGCTCGGGATCGTCGCCGTTGGCGACGTAGGTGCCGTTGGTGCTCTGGTCCACCAGCACGAATCCATCGCGCCTGCGCTCGACGCGGGCATGCTGGCGCGAGGCACGCGGATCGATGATGACCACGTCGTTGCCCTGCTCGCGGCCCAGCAGGATGATCGGGCGCAACTCCTCGACGATGACAACATCGTCCTGGTGCTTGATTCGCAGGCGGGGCGAGATCAAGGCCGAGGCTGCCGGCATCGAAGTCGTCATGCCGGCCCGAGGTCCGAGTAGGTAGATCGGCCAATCGAAGGCCTCGGCGCGGGCGCCCGCGATCGGTTCGGTCCCGGCGAAATGCCGGGTCGCGGTGCTCAACAGCATCACCGTCTCGCCGCTCGCCAAGGCTTCTCCTGGACGGGCAAAGCCGGCCAGCCGTTCGGCGAACGCGGCCACTTCCTCGACCCCGGCGTCGCCCTCGCCGACGGTCCCGTAGTGCACGCCGATGCGCACCGAAACCCGCACCCCCATCACCGGCAACATGCCGGCGAGCCGCTCGACCATCTCGGTGGCCGCCTTGACCGCGGTGTCGCAATCGGCGAATCCAACCGCGATCGCATTGCTGCGACGAAACAGGATGGCGCCGGAATTGGACTCGATGACCCGCTCGATGCGATTGGCACAGCGCTCTACCGCATGGGCGATCTCGCTCAGGCCGAGCGTGGCACCCTCGCGGCCCCCGCCGACCAGTTCAGCGAAGAGTACGCACTGATTTCGCCTCTGCCCCGTTTCCAATTCCTTCCTTGCCTCCCCTTGCCGGCGTATGGTGCCGCGGTGACCATCGAGGGCCCCGTGGGCAAGTCGCAATGATACCTGCGCAACTCGCCCGCGGCGATCCCCCGCGACATCTTCAACCATCGCACGAGCGGCCACCGCCGTGGGCTGTAACCCGATGTGAGGCGATCTGCTCCGGCGAATGGCCGGCCGGAGAAACGATCATGACCGGTGAATCGAATGCGGTGTCGCCTTCGGCCGGTTTCTCCCCGCGACGGAGGTTCGCGAAGTCGAACAGGTTCCGATCGCCGAGATGGGATGGCACCACGTTCTTCATCGCCGTGGTCAGCGACTCGATCCGGCCCGGATACGCGCTCGCCCAGTCGGCGAGCATGGCCTTGACCTGCTGGCGCTGGGCGTTGGCCTGGCTGCCGCAGAGGTTGCACGGGATGATCGGGTAGCCCATGGCGTCGGCATAGCGGGCGATCAGGCGTTCCGGGCAGTAGGCCAACGGTCGGATCACCATGTGGCGGCCGTCATCGCTGACCAGCTTCGGCGGCATCGCCTTGATGCGGCCACCGAAGAACATGTTCAGGAACAGGGTTTCCAGCATGTCGTCCCGGTGGTGTCCGAGGGCGATTCGGGTGGCACCGAGTTCGCTGGCGGTGCGGTAGATGATGCCGCGCCGCAGGCGGGAGCACAGCGAGCAGGTGGTCTTGCCCCCGGGAATCTTGTCCCGCACGATGGAATAGGTGTCCTCGGTGACAATCCGATATTCGACACCGATCGATTCGAAGTAGCGGGGCAGTACGTCGGCCGGGAAACCGGGCTGGCGTTGATCGAGATTCATCGCGATCACGCGGAAGTCCACGGGCGCACGCTCGCGCAGCGCGAGCAGGGTGCTGAGCAGCGTGAATGAATCCTTGCCGCCGGAGACGCATACCATGACCACGTCCCCGTCCTCGATCATGCGGTAGTCGGCGATGGCCTCGCCGGCGGCTCGCTCGATCTTCTTGCGCAGGCGCAGGAAGCTGTTGGACGGGGCGGCGCGCTCCCTGGTCGCCGGCTGCGCTTGGTCGATCCCGGTCGTCACGTCAAAAGCCTCTGAAAAAAAAGAGAATTATACTGGCGCTCAGCAACGCCTGACGGCAAAGGAAGATGGCGCAGTAACTACAGGTAGGCGCTTCGCCCGCCATCCACCGCCAGGATCTGACCGGTGACGTAGGGCGCGCCGAACAGCAGGAATGCCACGACGTCGGCGATGTCCTGTGGCGAACCAACACGCTTGAGCAGGCTGGTGGCGACGATCCGCTCGCGCTCGTCCGGCGCAAACTGGCCGTCCTCGGGCCACACGATGGCCCCCGGCGAGACCCCATTTACGCGCACTTCGGGCGCCAACTCCAGCGCCAACGCCCGGGTCAGGCCGGCCAGCCCGGCCTTGGCGATCGAATAGACCGGATAGCCGGCGAGGGGCCGCTCGGCATGGATGTCGACGATATTGACGATTGCACCGCCACTCGCCTTCAGTGCCGGTGCGGCCGCCTGGCTCAGGAAAAACGGCGCACGCAGATTGGAGCCCACGAGATCGTCCCAATCCCTGCCCGTGGTCTCACCGATCGGCGTCGCAAAGAAACTCGAGGCATTGTTGACCAACCCGTCGAGACGGCCGAAATGGGTGATGCAGGTGTGCACCAGGCGTTCGACGGCATCCTCGGCGAGCAGATCGGCCGCGACACAGCAGGCGCTGCCGCAGCGCGCGCGCTCGAATTCCGCGGCAAGGCCTTGCGCCTCGTCGACAGCGTTACGGTAGTGCACGCAGATCCGTGCGCCCTCCTGGTGCAATCGGCGCGCGATCGCGGCGCCGACCCGCTTGGCGGCGCCGGTGACCAGCACCACCGGCGCGCAATCCGCCCCGCCTCTGTTCGCCACCCGACCTCCCTCGCTGCCCGCCGGCAAAACCCACGGCAGTCTACAATCGGCCCTCACGATCCGCCCGGAAGCCCGAGATGAATCTACCGGAACCGTCCGCAGACGCATTGAACCACAGCAACCGCCTGTTACAGATGATCCGCGCGCGGCTCGCCCGGGACGGCTGGATGTCGTTTGCAGACTACATGACGATGGCGCTCTACCAGCCGGGGCTCGGCTACTACAGCGGGGGCAGCCGCAAGTTCGGCGCGGATGGCGATTTCATCACCGCGCCCGAGCTGACGCCGCTGTTCGGTCAGGCACTGGCACGCGCGGTGGCGCCGGCCATCGCCGACAGCGCGCCGGCGATGATCGAAGTGGGAGCCGGCACGGGCATGCTCGCCGCCGATTTGCTGCGCTCGCTCGAAGGGCTCGGTTGTCTGCCCCGACATTACGACATTCTCGAATTGTCGGGAGAACTGCGCGAGCGCCAGTTCGACACCCTGGCGAAGCAGGTGCCCGATCTGGCCAGCCGGGTGCGCTGGCTGGATCGCCTGCCCGACCACTTCGAAGGTGTGGTGGTGGCCAATGAAGTGCTCGATGTGATGCCGGTGCATCTGGTCGCCAGCCGCGAAGACGGCCTCTACGAGCGAGGCGTCGCCGAGCAGGACGGTATCTTGTGCTGGGCGGACCGCAAGGCCGAGGGACGACTGCTCGATGCCGCGCGATCGCTGTCGCTGCCGGCGCCGGCCGAAGGCGAGTACGTCACCGAACTGAACCTGGCTGCCGGCGCGTGGATCCGCGAGTGGGCAAAACGGTTGCGGCGCGGTCTGATGCTGCTGCTCGACTACGGCTACCCCCGCGCGGAGTACTACCTGCCCAACCGCTCCAGCGGCACCCTGCTGTGCTACTACCGCCACCGGGCCCATGGCCAGCCCCTGCAGTGGCCCGGTCTGAACGACATCACCGCCTTCGTCGATTTCACCGCCGTGGCCGAATCCGCCCACGACGCCGGGCTGGAGATCTACGGCTACACCAGCCAGGCCAGTTTCCTGCTCAACTGCGGCATTCTCGAACTGCTCGAAGGCCGCGGCGCCCGTGAAAGCGCGGAATACATCCGTGCCGCCCGGGCAGTGCAACGGCTGACCGCGCCGCACGAAATGGGAGAATTGTTCAAAGTGCTGGCGGTCGGCCGCGATTCGCGCGCTGCAGGAATCGGCTTCGCGCGAGGAGACCGGCTGCACGCACTGTAGGCGCGGCCCTACTCCTGATTGCGGTAGATCGCATCGAGGAAGGCATCGGCCTCCTCGTCCGCGACCGGCGGGTGCGCCTCGTCACGGGCCGCGGAACGGATCACCTTCAGCGGTGCATCCGGCCGTGGCAACCAGCTCGCGTCGAGCACCTCGTCGTCGTAGCGCGCCTCGGCGGCCACGTCCTCCCTGTGGTCGTCATCTTCCAGGTCCATCTGCCTCGCTCCTTGCTGCTTCGTCCAATGCCGACAGCTTATTGAATCATAAGTGCAATTTTACAATGCGCGGACACGCGCGCCTTTGCAAGCAAATTTCTCACGGCGCCGTATCGGCGAGCCAGCGTAGGATCAGTGCAGCCGCCTCGTGCCAGCTGCGCTCCAGCATCATGCCGTGCCCCATGTCCGGCAGAATGTGCGCCTCGACACCATAGCTGCGGGCGGTGAGCTGTACCTGCCCGGGCGGGATCAGTTCGTCATGGCGCGCACCGATCACCAGCATCGGAATCTGAGCCACGCGATGCACATGGGGCAGGTCGAACAGGCTCATATCCCAGATGGCGCGGTGCGATTCGGGCTGGGAGGCCCGCAGGTAGCGCTGGAGCGCCTTGTCATCCACGGGCTGATGGAACAGCGCGTCGCGCAGGCTGGGTGCATCGACCCGCCCCCCCCCGAGCAGGCGGGTGAATTGGTTCATCAGCGCCGGCCGGCGCCAAGCCAGGCCCCACGCCGAAGACATCAAGCCCTGGGGTGGAACCGAAGACATCAACACCACCCCGGCGGCGTCGGCGCGTTCCAGGTATTTCTGCACGACGAAGCCCCCCATCGAATGGCCGATCAACACGGGGGGCGCAGGCAAGGTGCCGACGATGCGGGCGACGTCGTCGACATAATCTGCAATCGAATAGTGGTCTAGCCGTGCGCGGTCGGGGCTGCCGCCGTGCCCCGACAGCGACAGGGCATGGGCCTCGAAGCCGTGCTCGGCGAAGTAGGGCAGGAAGTGCTCGTCCCAACACCAGGCGCCTGCGTAGGCGCCATGCACGAAGAGCAGCGGCCGGGGGTCCGCCGTGCCCTCCGGCCGCCGGTACAGGACCTCGAGTTCACACAAGTCATTGGGCTTCATGCTGGCACCTCCATGCCGCGCTGGACCGCCGCCCGGCTGCCCACCCGGTCGTACCAGGCGGCCACGGCCGGAAAGTCGGAGAGTTCGATCTGTTGCCACGGATGGCGGGCGACCCAAGGATAGGTGGCGATGTCGGCGATCGAATAGTCGTCGCCGGCGATCCACTCCCGCGCTGCCAGTCGCCGCTCGAGCACCGCGTACAGGCGGCGGGCCTCGTCACCATAGCGTTTGATCGCGTAAGGAACGGATTCTTTGGCGAATTTCAGGAAATGATGGACCTGGCCGAACATCGGCCCGACGCCCCCCATCTGGAACATCAGCCACTGCAATACGTCGCAGCGACTGCGCGGATCGCGGGGCAGAAGGCGGCCGGACTTTTCGGCCAGATACATCAGGATGGCACCGGATTCGAACACCACCATCGGCCGGCCATCCGGGCCGTCCGGGTCGACGATCACCGGAATCTTGTTGTTGGGACTGAGCGCCAGAAATTCCGGCGCGAACTGGGCCCGCCGGGTGATATCGACGGGCCGCACTTCGTAGGCCAGACCGATTTCTTCGAGCATGATGGAGACCTTGCGCCCATTGGGCGTGCTCCAGGTGTATAGGGCAAGCATGATCGCGTCCGAATTGCAGCCCAACGACTATAGCAAGGAGCAGGCCCGAAGCCACGAGCAGCGCGACACGAAGCGCACGATCCGGGTAGGCGGACACGGTCGCGCGGGACGCGCGCGCAATCGGGACGGCCCGAGCAGGAAAACGGGGAACACTCGCTCGGGCCCGAGCCGGACAGGCAGCTAGAGCGGGCCTCGTGCGGCAAACTCGATGCGATCGACGACGCTGCCGCCCGGCGCCAGCAACTCGAGCCGATAGAGGCCCGCCCTGGGGGACCAACGCAGCCGCCCGCCACGGCCGATCTCACGACCATCGAGCCGCCATCGCAGGCCCGGCAGTTCGGGCCAGGCCAGAAATTCGATCCGGAAATCCGGCTCGGCCTCGGCCCGCCGGCCGTCGACGATGCTGCGGGCCACAGGTGCGACGATGCGCGCCAGGCGCGGCGGGATGCGACCGGCCGATCCCTCCTGCCCCACCAGGATCCATTCGCTGCGGACTGCCTCCACCGCCGGCGCGAAAACGACCTCGCGCGCGATGACGCCGGCCGGCACGGACGGCAGCACGCAATCACCCAGGCCTTCACGCGCGAGATCCGCCACCAGCGACCGCAGGGCAGTCTCGGCGCCGCCCCCCTCCGCCCGCGCCACCAGGCGGTGGCGCCCCAGGCTGGCAGCGACCAGCGCCCCCTGCCCACCGACCGCCAGCGGCATCCAGCGAACACAGTCGTTGCCGTCGACGACGGACCACATCCGCTGCCAGACGAATGCGGCGGCGGGCGACAGCAAGCGCAGCGGTTCGTCTGCCGCGACGTCGCTGCGCCAGCGCGGCATGCGCCAGCTGCCGTCGCCGGCCAGCGCCACCAGCAGCCCGAGCAGGTCCAGCGAATCGCCCGGGTCGCGTCCGCCGGGCAGGTCGGCCAACACGGCCTGCGAGCGCCCCTGGTGCTCGTCGAGCAGCGGGCCGAACGGCACGCGCACGAAGTCGCCTTCCGCCAGCCAAGTGCGAAGGCTCCGCCATTGCGCTGTCGACCGATCACCGGGGGGCGGTGCAGCCAGCAGACTGGCGGCGTCGACGCTGCCGCCGTCGATGGCTCGCGCCACGGCCAGCAGGCGTGCCGGAAGTTCGGGCGGCAGGCCCTCGCTCAGCGGATCGGGCCGCTTGGCGGGCGTGGCATACGCCCGGACCGCGGCCTCCTCGTCGGCGATCACCACCGCGGCGCGAAGGGCGGCCGGAATCTGCGCCAGCCGACGGGCCAGCCGTTGTTGCAGGTCGGCGTCGAGATGGCTGGGCACCTGTTGCCCACCACCGCCGCGCACGCGGGCCAGCAGCGCAGCCGCTGCCGAGTGCCTCGGCGGCGGGCCGCTCCGACCGAGTTCGCCGGAAAGCCGCCGCAATCGACCACAATCGATGTCGGCCGCCATTCTCCGCAGCAGGCGGCAGGCCCGCTGGGCAACCAGACGGGGGGACGCGTCGGGTGCCCGCAGCAGCGCCGCGAGGACGGCGGCTTCTGCCGTCTCGAGTTGCTGCGGTGCCTTGCGGAACAATCCCCAGGACGCCGCCGCGATCCCCTGCAGCCGGCCACGGAACACCGCCAGATTGAGGTAGGCCTCGAGAATCTGTTCCTTGCTCCAATGGGTCTCGAGCTCGGCAGCGGCCTGGGTCTGATCCCATTTTTGCGAGATCGTGCGACGCCCGCCGTGTTCGACGCTCGGTCTCAGGGCGGGATCGAGCATGCCGGCCATCTGCATCGACAGGGTCGACGCGCCGCGCAGCCGTCCCGACCACAGGTTCTGCCACAGGGCGGCGACGAAGGCCCGCCAATCCACGCCGGAATGCTCGAAGAAGCGCTGGTCCTCGGCCATCAACAGGGTGCGCAGCATCGGCTGGGGCAATGCGCGAAGCGGCGTCCATTCGAGCCGCAGGTTCTGGTAGGGTCGAAATTCCTCGGCAAGGATCCCACCGTCGCGGTCGAGCAGCACGACCGTGGACGGTCGCAGACCGTCTCGTACGACCTCGAACGGCGGCGTCAGTGCGGCCACCGCCGACGACGCCGACACCAGCAGCACGAACACCATCCTCCGCAAGTTCATGCGCCGATCGCCGCTGCGACCGCGGCGAGCCGGGCGTCGCGCACCCGCTCAGGGATCTCGCTGCGCGCAGCGGCGCTACGGGCCACCGCGCCCGCATCGACGGCGCGGGCGGCCGCCAGTGCACGCAGCAGGATTTCGACCTGCCCGGCCACGGCGTCGCCCACGCCGAGGCACACCACCCGCAACAGCTGCTCGAAGCGGCCGGGGCGCCGCAGTGCGTCACTGCGTTCGAACAAGGCCAACAGTGCCTGGGCGTCGCCTGCCACGACCATGCGCACTGCGGCGAACTCCCGCACCGCCAGCAAGGACAGTTCGCGACAGTCGTTGGGCAGTCGCAACCGTTGGGCGACCGCCGCCGCGCGCGCCTCGGCCCCCTCGAACGGCGGCACCCACAGGCTGGCCCAGCGGACCGCCAGCGGGTCGGCGACGGCGATCCGGCCGAGCGCCTCCTGAGCGGCCTCGCGACCGCACAACTCCGGCACCAACCGCTCGAGCGCGCCGCAGGCGTCCAGGACCGCGAACATGCGTTGCGGCGCGCTCGCCATCAGACCGCGGGAAAGCTCCTGCCATACCCGCTCGGCGACCAGCGCATCGACCTCGCCGGCGCACACCATGCGGCGGCACAGCGCGAGGGTTTCGTCGGCCACCGCGAAATCGGGGAAGCGGGCGGCAAAGCGCGCCAGGCGTAGGATGCGCACCGGGTCTTCGGCGAAGGCCGGGCTGACGTGGCGCAGCAGCCGGCGCTCGAGATCGGCGCGCCCGCCCCAAGGATCGATCAACCGGCCATCCGCGGACAAGGCCATCGCGTTGATGGTCAGATCGCGGCGCCGGAGGTCCTGCGCCAGCGTCACCGTCGGATCGGCGTGAAAGACGAAACCCCGGTAGCCCGGCGCCGATTTGCGCTCGGTGCGCGCGAGGGCGTATTCCTCGTGGGTGTCCGGATGCAGGAACACCGGGAAATCCCTGCCCACCGGCCGGAATCCGCTGGCCAGCATGTCGTCCGGGGTAGCACCGACGACGACGTAGTCACGATCCTCGACCTCGTGGCCGAGCATGCGATCGCGGACCGCGCCGCCGACCGTATAGACCTCCATGACCGTCGCCCGGCTCAGAACTCCCGGCCATGCTGGGCCGAACCGAAGAACGACGCCCGGCGCCGCTGCGGCGAGAGGTAGAGTGGCGCGATCGCCTCCAGCGGTGTCGGCTCGCTGCCGAACGGCAGCGGCTCGCCTTCGACCACGCAGTCCTTCTGCAAGGAACGCAGATTGTCGCGGCTCAATGGCGAATTGGGCAGCCGCTCCATCACCGCCGCCTGCAGCATCGCCACCGGTCCCGGCAGGGGGATCACCAAGCCCCGATGGTCGCTGACCTCACCGACGTATTCGACCAGTTGCCCGAGGGTGTAGACCCGCGGCCCGGCGGCATCCCAGGTCTGCCCCGCCGCCTCCGGCCAATCCAGGCAACTCGCCAGCAGTTCGGCGACGTCCTCGACATACACCGGCTGCAGCCTGGCCTTGGCACCGCCGATCGGCAGCAGCGGCATGAACCGGAGCAAGCCCGCGAACAGGTTCAGGAAGTGGTCGCCCGGCCCGAAGATCACCGACGGCCGCACGATGGTCCATGCGAGCTTGCGCCCGCCGGCGCGGATCGCCGCTTCGCCGGCGGCCTTGGAGCGCAGGTATTCGGACGGCGCATCCTCGGCGGCGCCGAGCGCACTGACGTGCACCAGGCGGCGGACGCCCTGCTTGTCGCAGGCCGCGACCAATCGGCGCGGCAGGTCGACGTGCACCTTCGCGAACTCCGGACCGTAGGGCTTGCCACTGGGCGAGTGCAGCACCGCCACCAGATTCACGACCGCATCGACCCCGTCGAGCAGTTGCTCGAGCGCCGTGTCGTCGTGGATGTCCGCTTCGACCACGTCTACGGTCGGCAGCGGCAGCAGGTGCCCGGCGCGGCTGCGGCGCCGGGTCGGAATACGGACCCGCAGACCACGTTCGGCAAGTCGGTTGGCGAGCGAGGTGCCGACGAAACCGCTGCCGCCGAGCACCAGGACCTGTTCGAGCTTCATTGCAGGCTTCTCCTCTTGGTTTGTGTCATTGCGCCGGACGGATCGTACCCAGCCGCGCCTTCAGCGACTGTGCCTTGCCCTCGAACAGCGCACCATAGACCACCGCGTTGGCCATGACCTTCTTGACATAGCGACGGGTCTCGTCGAATGGGATGGTCTCGGCATAGATGGCCCCTTCCAGCGGCTGCGGGTCGCGCCAGCGGCGGGCCCGGCCCGGCCCGGCGTTGTACCCGGCCGAGGCGAGCACCGGGTGGTTGTCCAGCCCTTCCATCACCATCCGCATGTAGTGGGTGCCAATCATGACGTTGTTTTCCGGTTCGCGCAGCCAATTGACGCTGAAGCCCCGGACCCCGATCTTGCGGGCCACCCAGCGCCCCGTGGCCGGCATGACCTGCATCAGACCCTGCGCCCCTGCGCGCGAACGCGCCGCCGGCACGAAACGGCTTTCCTGGCGCATCAAACCATACACCCAGGACAACTCCAGCCCCTGCGCCCGCGCCTGCGGTTCGATCAATTCGCGGTACGGCGCGAGGTAGCGCAACGCCATGTCAGCCTGACGCTGGGCACGCTCGGCGGTGTTGATCGCCCGATCGTAGACGCCGGCAGCGGCCGCCAGCGCGGCGGCGGCGATCAGGAAATCGTCGTCCCGGTCGCGCAGCGCCCAGTTCCACTCACGAACCCCTTCCGTCCGCATGTCGAGGCGGAACAAGGCGAGCGCCCGTTGCAGGCCCGGATCCGTCGCTGCCTGTGCGCGTGCAGCACGGTGGCGTTCGGGCTGCCGGGCCGGCGGCTCGAAACTGCGCCCCAGTTCCTCGGCGGCCAGCAGACCGTAGAAGTCGGTGCCATCCGCGATGCGGGCATACTGATAGACTGCGGCGGCATCGTCGCCGGCTGCCGCCGTGGCCCGACCGAGCCAGTAGATCCAGGCCGAATCGTCCCGCATGGGCTCGGGCAGGCCCTCGATGGCACGACGCACACCCTTCCAGTCCGAGTTGCGCAGGGCCGCCCGCACCCGCCATGCCTGCTGCTCGTCGGTCAGGGGCGAGTCGCCCGCGGCGCGATACCATTTGATCGCATCCGCCAGGTGCTGTTCTGCCCCGCGCCAGCCGAGAATGCCATAGAAATAGGCCCGCTCGCGCGCCTTGAAACGGTCGAACAAGCGCTGGAAGCGGAAATGGGCCTGCGCCGCATCATCGCGGGCGAGGCGGGTGAGCGCGGCCAGCGCCTGTTCACGTCCGCGCCGGGTGGTGGAGAAATTGACCGGCAGGCGGTCCAGGAAGCGCACCGGATTCTTGTGCAGGGATGTCAGTACCTTCGCATCGGGCGCCTCACTGCCGAGCCAGGCGCCGATCGTCTCGGCGTCCCGCGTCCGCCCGATGCTCAGGGCCCAGCGCCAGCGCAGCCAGATTTCATCCCGATCGACGCTTTGTGCCGACACCAGGTGCGCGAGCACCGGTTCGCAGGCCGCCACGACGCGCGGATTGTCCCGCCAGATCTCCAGTGCCGGCTCGAGCGCGGAGCGATCGCCCAGCAGCAATCGGCCCTGGAGGTAGTGGCACTGAACGTCCCGGTCGGGTGACTGGACGGCCCGGTAGCGAGCCAGTACGGCCGACCAGTCGCCGTCGTCGGCCGCGCGACGAATCCAGGCCTCGCGTAGACGTTCGGCCAGCACACTGCCTTCGTGACGTCGGATGAAGCGTTCGAGGGCGGCAGCGTCCGGCACCTCGTCCCGCCGGGCCAGGCGATTGCTGAGCAACCAGTATTCGACATAACGCTCGAGGCGATGCGATCCGGGACGCGCCGCCAGCGCCTCCAGTTCGGCCGCATTGCCGGTCCTCAGCGCTTCGCGCGCGGCGACGATGCGCTCGTCTCCCGACAGCGCCAGGGCGGGCATCGGGATTGCTGCCAGCAGGCCCATCCAGGCGGCCAGCAGAAGTACACGCTTCATGGCTTAGAATTTCCGTTGCTGCTGCCGTCATCATCCTACCCGAGCCACGACCGGTGCCCCAGTTTCCCGACATTGCCGTCCTCAAAAAACGCATCCGGGATGTCGCCATCACACGACGCATGGCGATGCCGGAGGCAGCCCGACAGGTGGCGGACGGACAGATCGCGGCGCGGCTCGACGATCTGCTGGCGACGCTCGAGATCGGCCGCCTCGCATTCTGCTGGCCCCACCGGGCGGAGCCCGATCTGCGGGACTGGGTCGCCGACTGGCTCCAGCGCGACCCATGCCATACCGCCGCCCTGCCGGTCGTGGTGGCGCCGAAGCGGCCGATGGGTTTTCGTCGCTGGACCCCGCACAGCGACATGGTGGCGGATCGATACGGCATTCCCCATCCGGCGGATGGGCCACCACTACACCCCGAACTGGTGCTCCTTCCGGTCAATGCCTTCGACCGTCGGGGCTATCGCATCGGCTACGGTGGCGGCTACTTCGACCGTACGCTGGCGGCCCTCGACCCGCCGGCGCTGGTGGCCGGCATCGCCTACCATGACGCCGAGGTGCCCAGTGCCCTGCCCCAACCGCACGATGTGCCGATGCAATGGGTGGTGACCGACCGCGGCATCGTCGACTGTCGTTGCGAGGATCGTTAGCCCACGGGCAGCCCCACCGCCAGACGGCGAACCAGCGTGATTTCGCGCGGCGACACGTCGGCACCCAGCGCCAGCACTTCGACCCCGCAGGCGAGCGCCGCGCGCAGTTGTCGACCGTAGGCCGGATCGATGTGGTCCGCCGGACGCACCTCGTCCACGTCGGCGCGCTGGACGCAGAACACCAGCACCGCGCGTCGCCCGGTGGCGACCTCGGCGGACATCTCCTCCAGATGACGGCGGCCGCGCTCGGTCACCGCGTCGGGGAAGTAGCCGATGCTGCCGTCGACCGCGGCCGTCACGTTCTTGACCTCGACGAAGCAGGGCGGCCGGCCAGCCGCCTCGAGCAGCAGGTCGATCCGGCTTTTGGCGCCGTAGCGCACCTCCCCGCGCAAACTGTCGTAGCCGTCCAGCTCGCCCACGAGACCGGCCGCGATGGCTTCGCGCACGAGGCGGTTGGCGCGCCCTGTATGGACCCCCACCGGAACCCCGGGCGCGACCTCGACCAACTCCCAGGTCCACGCCAGCTTGCGCCCCGGATTGCGGGCGCGGGACAACCACACGCGCATGCCCGGTTCCGCGCAGCCGCGCATCGAGCCGGTGTTGGGACAATGGGCCGTGACCACGCCGTCCGCCGTGTCTACGTCGGCCAGGAAGCGCTGATAGCGCCTCAGCAGGCGGCCTTCCAGCAGGGGCTCATCGAAGCGCATCCCGCCATTATGGCGCGCCGCAAGCGCTCACGCGGGGTGCGTTTCGACGAAGTGCTTGAGCACCAGCTTGAGTTCGGCCAGCCGCTGCAGATTGCCGCAGGCGCGGGCGCGGTCCATGTCTTCGCAGATCATGCGCCGGATGCGGCGCTCACCCGCGGCGGAGTGGGTCAGGTAGTTGCCCAGCTCCAGTGCCACCATCTCGGGTACGTGCTCGTGTTCGGCAATGGCCAGGATTTCTTCCTCGGATAGTTCCGAGAGCTCGATGCAGTCTTCGATCGTCAGCATGGCAACCTCCGCTACCGTCGGTTTTCCCTCGTCCGGCCCGAGCAAGGGGCCGAACCCTCGATCCGTCTGCGCTCCATTCCAGTGGAGCACGATTCGCACCGCCTCGCGTTGACCGGAAACAAGGACGCATGCGCCGCATATCGCCTTCGCCGCCGGCCCGATGGACGGTACGCGGCAGATCGACGCCGCCGGCCCTACCCCGGCGCCTGCGATCAGTCGACCGCCCGGCCAATGCGCGACCAACGCACACCGCCGCCCGGATCCTTCGAAAACCAGATCTGCCGGGCCCGTCCGACCACGTCACGCAGGGGTACGGTGCCGAAGTGACGGGAATCCTTGCTGTGTCCGCGATTGTCGCCGAGCACGAACACGGCGCCGGGCGGCACCGTCTGCGCCAGCGCCACGTCCTCGGCGTCCTGCCAATCGGCCCGCCACCGGTGCGCGCCGAGCCGTTCGTCCGCTTGGCCGGCCGCGTCGGACGACCCACCCAGCGCCTCGCCATTGACCCAGACCCGGTGGCCGTCGATCCGCACCCGGTCGCCGGGCAGGCCGATCACGCGCTTGATGTAGACCAGCGTGCGATCGTTGGGGTAGGTGAAAATGCCGACATCGCCCCGCTGCACGGCGCTTGCGCAGCCCGGGCAGTTGTAGCTCATGTCGGCAAACAACACGTCGCCGCGCAGGATACCGGGCGCCATGCTCTCCGACGGGATGCGCCACGAAGCCACATGGTGGGCCCGCACATGGGTGATCAGCGCGGGCAGCACGAGCGCGTTGCAGACCAGAAAGACCAGCAGGTAGACACCACCGGTCTGCCAGGCCTGCCGCGGCCGCTCCCCTGGTCGCCGGCCATCGCGCCAGGCATCGACGACTGAAGCCAGCCAGACGGCCAAGGTCGCGGCCAGGCTCACCGTCAGCGCCGGCAGCGTCCAAGGCGGAGACAGCCGCACCGCGATCCAGCTCATCACCGGCACCGAGATGAGGGCGAACGCGAGAAACAGCCATATCGCGCGATTGGGCCGTCCATTGGCGAGCTGGCCGAAGCCGGGCAAGACCATGGACATCAGCGCCGCGCGCCAATGGGTCGGGAGATTTCGTCCGATTGTCATTGCGGGTTCCTCGTTCAGAATGCGGCACTGGATGTCCATGCCGCGAGGGCGAAAGCCAACAACTGGGCGCCGCCGAGCAGCGCACCGCCGAGCAGCGCGGCGCCACGCGCCCAGCGACGCCAGGGCGGTTCCGTGCGTGGCGGGCCGATGCGCGACATCGCCCGCTCCAAAAAGTCGGTGGATGGCTCGAGAAGGCCTTGCTCGAGCAGATCGTCGAAGGAATCAGTCATGTTCGGACTCCAGCAGCCGCCGCAGCACGAGACGGGCGCGATACAGGCGTTGCTTCACTGCTGCTTCGCTGCATGCTTCTATCTTTGCAATCGCAGCGTGATCGAGTTCGCAGAAGTAACTCAAGGCCAGCACACTGCGATCGGCCACGGGCAGACGGCGCAGGGCGTTGCGCAAAATGTGCTTTCGCCGTTCCAGTTCCGTCATCACGTCGGGACCCGGTGACTCGTCCGCCCGGTCGATTGCCGCATCGAGGGGCAGATGCCCTCTGCGGTGCGCCCGGCGCAGGGCATTCACGGCCAGATTGTGGACAATCGAAAAAAGCCACGTCGGTAGCGAGGCGCGGCGCGGATCGAACTCGGCGGCGTTCTTCCAGACCCGGAAAAAGGCGTCCTGCGCGAGTTCGTCCGCCTCCGCAGCCGATAGGCCAAGCCGCCCCAAGTAGGCGATGACGGGCCTTTGGTAGTGCTCGACGAGCTTGGCGAATGCCGTGCGCTCGCCGCGCTGAAATCGGGAAATGAGCTGGTCGTCCACCGCGGTCGATCCGTTACCGTTGTCCGGTATACCGACGCCGGCTCCGGAGGTAACGTGGGCGCCCGAGCCGCGTGGCCGGGCAACGCAACAATCGCTGGCGGCTTTCGCCCATGCGGCCGAGCGACCGCGTGGGCGGCGTCGGACCAGCCATCGGCCGCACGCGCGTCGCTGCCCGATGTCCGGCGTGCCTCGCCGGCTCGACCGATCGTGACCTGATTCGTATGCCGCCTACGGCGACGGATCGTGCGGTAGGCGCGTCACACGCGTCCCCAAAACGCTCCGGCTACGAAAATGCGGAAGCGGAGGTGGCGGATTCGTGCCTGCGCAGCCCCTCGCCGGTACAGCAGCGCCCCGCCACCTCCGGCGTGCGAGACTTCGGTGGCCGCGCGGCCCAAGTGCACATCCATCGACGGAACCGGGCACGATCAGAGCAAGAATGGCGGCCATGACCGTGCCAAGCGGCCGGCATTGGCCCTTCGCCAGCGGGCCCCGACCTCAAGGCACACCGAGCGGCAAGGCGCTCAATTGACCTTGAGCGTGCCGCCCCGCCCCAGACCACCCTTGACTTCCTGGGCGCGGTAATTGCGCAGCGAAATCACCATGTTGTTATACGCGTCGACGAACGCCGCCACGGTCGCCTTGCCTTCCGGCGTGCGCTGGAAGCCGCTCAGCGATCCGGCGGCACCGCCACCAAAAGCAGCAACCGCGGCGCCATAATTGGTGGCGGTCGAACTGCCCTCGGAAATCGCGATCTGGACCGCCGAACGAATGTCGAACAACGACAAGGTGACGACCGAATCTCGGGTTTCGACCGAACCCGCCACGCGACCCAGCGTGCTGTTCAACAGGCCACCCAAGGCGGCACCGATCTTGCCCGTCGGCGAATTGTTGATGGCGATGGCCGGCTCCAGATAGTAATCCGCGGCGACGCGCTGGCCTTTTTGCTGCTTCGAGCCTGCGCGATACTCGCCCGAATTGCGCTGGATGTCGGTGATTCGGGATAGTCTGCTGTCCGTGCGCAGATTACCGATCGACGTGATGACGAAGCAGTTGGACTGCTGCACGGCCAGCCGCAGCAGGGGCTCGATGCTCGTTACCTGCGTGGTGCTGCCGAAACGCCCGTACCAGTCAGCGGCGCGGCCATCGTCCACGGCCAGGGTGCCGTAGGGTTGGGAGCAACGCTCGATTCCCGACGCGTCCGCGCTGGTCCCGCCGGCTGCGGAGCCCGACAGCAACGACCCGCCGGTGCCTGTGGTCACACACCCGGTGAGCGCAATGCCGCCGGCAAACACCATCAGCCATTTCATGGAACGGGCATTCATGGACATCGTCCTCCTCGAATTTGCCAATCTTGACGCCAGAGAGAATCGGCGGAAATCGCCGCAAGTGTCGCTCAATAAAAGTACCAGTAACCGTGTCGCCAATACGCGCGATATGGGTAGCCGTTGTACCAATACCCGTAAAAAACCCCCCGCCAATGGTCGACCCACCGTCGATACTCGAACTCCGAGCGTTTCAGGATGCGCGCCTCAGCCAGCAGTTTCTTCGCTTCCTCATCGCCGCGCCCGGCGGCAATGCCGAGCCATTTCTCCGCCTCACGGGGGTCCGACCCCATTTCCTCGAGACCCGTCAGATATAGTCGGCCAACCGCCTTCTGTGCTTCGAGGTCACCACGCTCGGCGGCGTCGCGCATCCATTGGAGGGCCTGGTAGCTGTCCTGCCGGACGCCGTCACCACGGAACAGGCGCAGACCCAGGTCATAGGCCGCACGGGGATCCTTCCGCGCCAACGACTGCAGTGCCGACAACCGACGCTCGGCCGCGGGGTCCCCGTCCTGGTCGGGGTCGAAGGTTTCGCTGTCGCGCGGGCGATCGCTGCAACCACGCTCGTCGCAGATGCGAACGGTTTCCTTTATCGGAGCCTGGACGCAGGCGACCAGACCGCAGCACAGCACGACCGACATGAGGTGTTTCATTTGCTTTCGGTCAACGTTTCAATCTTGTCGCGACCGATTATATGCCACCGAGATGGGGCAGTTACTCCCCGCCCGACCGATCTCGAGAGATTACCCGCGTGGCAGCGAGAAGCATGTCACGATCAGATGTCGAGCCCACCAGTCGAATCGGTCTCGCTCATCCACGCTCGGCGCTCACCCCCCGCTCAGCGCCTGAACGATCAGCACCTCATCGCTGCCATCGAGCGGGGCATCGATCGACGGCAGCTGTTGTCCGGCGCAAAACACGCGAATGTGCCGGCGAATGCGCTGTTGTTCGTCGATCATGCGAAAGCGGATCCCCGGATACTGCTGGTCGAGGTCGACCAGCAGATCGGCGAGGGTCGCGCCATCGGCTTCGACCCAGGCCTGCGCGCCGGTATAGCTTCGCAGCGCACTCGGGATCAGCACCCGCATCAATCGCCCCCGGCTTCGCGCCGGCCGGACTCGACCGCGTAGATCTCCGGCAGATGCCGGGCGATGCACGACCAGGAGCCACCCTCGTCGTCGCTGGCCCACAGTTCTCCGCTGGTGGTGCCGAAATACAGGCCGACCGGATCCTGGTCGTCCGCGCACATCGCCTGACGCTTGACCGTCCACCAGGCCTGGGCGCCCGGCAGGCCACCGTCGAGCCGCTGCCAGGAATCGCCGCCATCGCGGGTGCGATACACGGCCGGTCGGCCGCCCGGACTGGTCCGCGGCCAGACGCTGGAGGCGTCCATCGGAAACACCCAGGCACAGCGATCGTCACGCGGATGCACGACCATCGGAAATCCGATGTCGCCGACCTCCGCCGGCATCGATTCGCCGATGCGCCGCCAGCGGCCCGACGGGCGATCCAGACGATAGATACCGCAGTGGTTCTGCTGGTACAGCCGATCGGGATTGCCCGGACAGAGTCGGATGCAGTGGGGATCGTGAAAGGTCGGGTCGGCGCGGTCGAAGCCCTCGACCACGTCGAGGCCGTCGAGCAGCGGCGAAAAACTGGCACCGCCGTCGCGCGACTCGTGTACGCCACCACCGGACATGGCGCAGTACAGATGACGCGGGTCGCGCGGATCGATGATGATCGAGTGCAGCTTTGGGCCGTCCGGCGTGCCGTCCTGCGCGGTGCCCATCCAGCGCCGGAAATCGGCATCGTCGTTGAGCGACGAGAACGGCGCCCACCGGCGACCGCCGTCCTCGCTGCGAAACAACCCTTGGGGCGACGTGCCGGCATACCAGACGTCCGGTTCCACGCCGTGGGCCGCAGTCAGCCAGAAGACGTGATCGACGGCGCGTCCGGCCGCCCCCGGCTCGGGGCGAAAGGCCGGGGGGCGTTCGGCCTCTTGCCAGTGTCTTCCCCCGTCGGTGGAGCGGAAGACCGTCGGCCCCAGGTGCCCGGTCCGTGCCGCCGCCAACAGCGTGCGACCGTCGCGGGGATCGAGTACCAGATGGCTGATGACATGGCCGAGAAAATGTGGCCCATCCGCCCGCCAGCCCTGTCCCGCGCCTACTTCGTGGAATATCCACGCGCCTTTTCGAGTCGCCACCAACAGTACCCGTGGTCCCGCATTGCCCGCACCGTCGTCCATCGTCATCGTCGTCTGCTCCCAGTCAGGTATTCGCCGGGCCGCCGAACTCACGGCTGCCCCCCCATCTTAGGACGAACGAAGTGGGGCGAAATCGACTAGGCTGCGATGGATCGCAGCGCGGCGATCGATTCCGCCGCCGTCGCCGCCTGCTGCCGACCGTCGGCGGCCAATGCCCACAGGCGGTCGACGCCGGCAGGACAGGCCCGGCCGAGGGCTGCCAGCCGCCGGCCGCAGCCCACCGCAGCCCAGCCCGCGGCACGCCCCGCCATGCCGGGGTCGCGCGGCAGGCGATCGGCATCGTAGGAAGCCCACAGCGCTTCGATCCCGGCCAGCGCCAGGGCCTCGCAACGGTGTGCGATCGCGATCGCCAGGCAATCACCACTGAGCATGCCGAGATCGAGCGCCGGGTCGCCCCAGCTCGCGGCGTGCTCGAAGTCGACCACCCCGAGCCGGTCGCCATCGATCCGTACCGCCGTGGCGACCGCATGCAGCCAGCACAGTGCGTTGCCGGCGGCTGCCTCGCTGCGGGCCAGCAGCGTGGCAAACGCCGGCAGAGAGGCCACGGCGGCGCCGAGTTCGCGGCTGCGCTGCGACCAGTGCGTCCGATCCTCGTCGTCGCTGTTGCGCAGGTGGGTGGGCTGCAAACGGTGGCAGCCGGCGAGGAAGCGCCCGAGCTGCGCCATCGCCGGCGCGATCGAGCGCGCCGTGACCAGCGCGTCGGCCAGGCTTTCCCCGTCCGGCAGCAACTCGTCCATCACCAGCACGCCTTTGCGCCGCTCGAACCAGATTTCGCCGGCAAGCTCGACCCCGAGCGCTGCGTGCTCGCGCAACGCAGCCAGCGCACGCCGCTCCACTTTCAGCGCACGCCGAGGCTTGCGGGCCATGCCATGGCCGCCGTCGTCGCCTTCCGCATCTCCGGCATAGCGGGCCAGCAGCCGGCGGCCGTCGGCCATGGCCAGGCGGAACACCGGGTCGATACGGCTACGATCGACACACGTGATGTCGCCGATCTCACCGATGCCGGCTTCCGTCAGGCGGGATTCGAGCCGCTCGCGGGCGAGATCGCAGACCTCGCGCACGCCTTCCCGGCACAGCGCCCATACCCGCGCGCGCTGGTCGTCGCTGAGGGTATCGGGCAATCCGGAGATGAACTCCTCGCGGCCGCTCTCCCCACGCGCGATGCAGCGACGCAGCGCAGTTGCCCGCACCAGGATGCCGGCCGTCGGCGCCGCCACCACCTCGACGTCGATGCCACGCTCGCGACCCTGGCGCGGCAAATCGTCGAAGCGGCTGTCGCCGTCGGCGAGATCCTGCTCGCCGATGCAGTAGATCAGCCGACTGCCGGACGGCGCGCGCCCGAGGTAGTCGAGCGCATGGGCGACCGCGGTGTGAGGCGCGATCTCGGTGCGCACCCGTTCGGTCCCTTCCAGATAGATCTGCCAGATCCGCTGGGACAGGCGCGCATCGAGGGACAGCGTGGTGCCAGGAATGCCACGGTTGCGATTGGTGATGACCACCACCACCTCGCCCACGTCGGCGCGGGAAGCGAGGTAGTGCACCGCCGCCAGGTGGGCGCCGTGGGGTGGTTGGAAGGCGCCGGGGAAAAGCGCGGTGGCCGGTCGGCTCACGAAACCGCCGCGGCGCCCGGGCCGGCGCTCCTGTCGCGATCGAGGATTGTCTGCATGCCCTTAGTGATACCCGAAGAGCCGGAAAAAGTCCTTAACAAAGCGTGTGCCGGCCGCCCTGGGCGCGGACCGGCCACGGCATGGTGCGCCGCTCGTGTCGCCCAAGCGGCGGCAGCGGGCATCGCGGCGCGACTCGGATGCCTTGCCCCCGGGGGCGCCTCATCGGTGTGGCCCACCAGTGGCGGCCGAAGGGTCGGACGCGTCGCCGACATCGGCGAGCATCGGCAACGCATGGCGACGGCGGGTCTCGTAGATGATCGAGGTCTCGATGCGGGTGACCTCGGGTCGGCTGGTAAACCGATCGAGCGCCAGATCCTTGAGGTGGCGGGTATCGCGCGCCACGACATGAACCACCAGATCGTAGCGGCCGGTGATCAGGTGTGTCGACCGGACCTCGGGAATCTCCACCGCTTCGTCCATGAAGCGGTCCACGGCGCTGCGCTCGTGCTTGGACAATTCGATCATCAGCAAGGCCTCGAGGCCGACCCCCAGCGCCTGCGCATCGACCGCGGCGTGGGTGCCGGTCAATACCCCCTCGCGCCATAGCCGGCGCAGACGGTCATGCACGCTCGACGGCGCCAGATGCACCGCCGCGGCGATCTGCTTGATGGCCAGACGGGCATCGTTCTGCAGCAGGCGAAGAATCTCGATGTCGATTCGGTCGATTCGTGGTTTCACGGACAAACTCCGAAAACCATTCGGTGGATTCACGGCTGCTTCGACGGAAAAATAGCGATTATGGACGATACATCGAATCTACGCTCTCGGGCTCGCAACACGCACTCGGCCACCGGCGGGGCACCCGCCCGGCACGCCTTCGCCACCCGCGCGATCCACCACGGCCACGATCCCTACGGCGACGACGGCGCGCTCAATCCGCCCGTGCATCTGAGCGCGACCTACACTTTTCCCACCGTCGAAGAAGGCGCGGCCCGCTTCGCCGGCGAGGCACCGGGCTACCTTTACTCCCGCGTCGGCAACCCGACCACCTGCCTGCTGGAGGCACGGCTGGCCGATCTCGAGGGCGGGGAAGCCGCACTCGTGACGGCGTCCGGCATGGGTGCCATCGCGGCGCTGATGTGGACCTTGCTCGCCCCGGGGGACGAATTGATCGCGGACCAGACCCTGTACGGCTGCACCTACAGCTACTTCACCCACGGCCTCGCGCGATTCGGCGTGCGCGTGACCTTCCTGGACCTGAGCGACCCCACGCGCCTCGCGGCGGCGCTCGGCCCACGCACCCGTGCGGTGTTCTTCGAGACGCCGGCCAATCCCAACATGCGCCTGGTGGACATCGAAGCGATTGCCGCAATCACGCGCCGCCGAGGCGTCCGCACGGTGGTCGACAACACGTACTGCACGCCCTATCTGCAGCGCCCTCTCGAGCTGGGCGCCGACTTCGTCGTCCATTCGGCCACCAAGTATCTGGGCGGGCACGGCGACCTACTGGCCGGGGCCGTGATCGGCCCGCGCGATGCCCTCGACGAGATCCGGGCGACCGGTCTCAAGGACATGACCGGGGCGGTGCTGTCCTCACAGGACGCTTATCTGGTGTTGCGCGGCCTCAAGACTCTGGCTCTGCGGATGCAGCGGCACAGCGAAAACGCGCTGGCGCTGGCCGAATGGCTGGCCGCCCAGGACGACATCGCCGCAGTGCATTACCCCGGCCTCGCCTCGTTCCCGCAGGTCGCGCTGGCGCGACGCCAGATGAGCCTGCCGGGCGGCATGCTGGCCTTCGAGTTGTCGGGCGGCCGCGATGCCGGCAGGCGCTTCATCGACGCACTGCGGCTGATCGCCCGCGCCGTGAGCCTCGGCGAGGCCGAAAGTCTGGCCCAGCATCCGGCGAGCATGACCCACTCGACCTACACCGAGGCGCAACGGCGGGTCCACGGGATCGGCGAAGGGCTGGTGCGGATCTCGGCCGGACTCGAAGACCGCGGCGACCTGCTCGATGACGTCGCCCGCGCGCTTTCTCGGGCCCGAGCCGAGCCTCAGCCGAGGAACATCCGATAGGCGGGATTGTCGCTTTCGTCCACGTACTCGTAACCGACGCGACCGAGGAATTCGCGGAACGCCGGCTGATCGGCCGCCGGCACCTGCATGCCCACCAGGACCCGTCCGAAGTCGGAGCCGTGGTTGCGATAGTGGAAGAGGCTGATGTTCCAGTCCGAGCGCAGGTTGGTCAGGAAATTCATCAACGCGCCCGGCCGTTCGGGAAAGACGAAGCGGTAGAGGACTTCGTTCTCTGCCTGGGGCGCGTGGCCGCCGACCATGTAGCGGATGTGGGTCTTGGCCATCTCGTCGTCGGTCAGATCGATGGCCGGCAACTCGTGGCGCGCCAGCATCTCGACCAGTCGGGTCGCCTCGTTGCGGCTATGCACGGAAACGCCGACGAAGATGTGGGCGACGTCGTGGCTGGCGTAGCGGTAGTTGAACTCCGTGATATTGCGGTTGCCGAGCACGCTGATGAACTTCTTGAACGAACCGGGCTTTTCGGGGATCGTCACCGCCAGCACCGCCTCGCGCTGCTCGCCGAGTTCGGCCCGCTCGGCGACGAATCGCAGGCGATCGAAGTTCATGTTGGCACCGGACGCAACGGCCACCAGCGTCTTGTCGCGGCACTTGTTGCGGGCTGCCCACTCCTTGAGGCCGGCCAATGCCAGGGCCCCGGCGGGCTCGAGAATGGAACGGGTATCCTCGAACACGTCCTTGATCGCGGCGCAGATCGCGTCATTGTCCACCAACACCATCTCGTCCACGTGCTCGCGACACAGGCGGAAGGTTTCCTCGCCCACCAGCTTGACCGCCGCCCCGTCGGCGAACAGCCCGACCTGATCCAGTTCGACCCGCTCCCCACGCGCCAGTGACTGGGTCATGGCGTTGGCGTCCACGGCCTCGACACCGATCACCCGGATATCCGGCCGCACCCGTTTGATGTAGGTCGCGACGCCGGACAGCAGGCCACCGCCACCGACGCAACAAAACACCGCGTGCAGCGGCTTCGGATGCTGGCGCAGGATCTCCATTGCGATCGTGCCCTGGCCGGCGATCACGTCCGGATCGTCGTAGGGGTGCACGAAAGTCAGTTTTTCCGCCGATTCCAGTTCCTTGGCGTGGGCGTAGGCATCGGAGTAGGACTCCCCGGCCAGCACCACCTCGCCGCCGCGCGCCTTGACCGCATCCACCTTGATCTGCGGTGTCGTCGTCGGCATCACGATTACCGCCCGCACCCCCATGTGCCGCGCCGACAGCGCCACACCCTGGGCATGGTTGCCAGCGGACGCGCAGATCACGCCGCGTTTCAGGGCCTGTGGCGAGAGCTTGGCCATCTTGTTGTAGGCGCCGCGGATCTTGAAGCTGAACACCGGCTGCATGTCCTCGCGCTTCAGATAGACCTGATTGTGGATGCGCGCCGACAGATTGTCGGCAAAATCGAGCGGCGTCTCCTCGGCCACGTCATACACCTGGGCATTGAGGATGCGCTCGAGATAATCGGAAGGCTGACCGCTCATGGCCTGTTCGCTGTCGGAATCGAGCCGTCGACAGTAGCAGCGCCGCTGCGGCCGCAGCAAGGCGACCCACCTTCGAGGACGGGAACCGCTGCGCCGAAGCCGGTCCAGGAGAACCCGGCAACGCATCGGCGGTCCGACTCAAGACCGGCGCGATTGCGCCGATGCTTTGGCCTACGGGCGTCCGATCCCCGCCCGAGCCCGAAAACCACCGAACGCCGATGACGACACCGACCGCGCTCACCACCACCGCCGACGCCCGCACGGATTCCTGGCGCGCCCGTGCCTGGCGCATCGTCGGCAGCGTCTGCGTCGTCGTCGGCATCGCCAATGCGTTCATCCCGCTGCTGCCCACCACGATCTTTCTGATCGTCGGCGCCTGGGCCTGGGGCAAGGGCGCCCCCGAATGGCGCCAGCGCCTGCTCGATCACCCGCGCTACGGCCCGGCCCTGCGACTCTGGCTCGATCACCGGGCGATCTCCCGGCGTGGCAAGCAGATGTGTCTGCTGGGCCTCTTCTTTTCGGCGTTGCTGAGCAGCTGGCTGCTCGACTTCGCGCCCGTGCCGACGGCGTCGTTGCTCGCCTTGCTGACGCTGCTCGGTGCGTGGATCGCGACCCGCCGGGAAGCCCCTCTACCGACCCGCGCGGCGAGCGGCGCGCGCGCCGCCGGAGAGGCGGGCGAGGGCTGAGTCGCGCGGCCGTCCGCGGGCAGGCCCGACCGGACCGGGGCCGGCAGCGAAAATTCGGTACGCTGCATGGTGTCAACAACCACGAACGGGCGGGATTCCCATCGGCCCGGGAGCGACATCATGTCCATCCGACGTCACGGCACCACCAACCGCCATTCCGACGTGGTCACCCACAACGGCGTGCTCTACACGGTCGAGGTCCCAAGCACGGAGCACGCCGACATCGTCATCCAGACGCGGGAGGTATTGGCCGGCCTCGACAAGCTGCTGGCCCAGGGCGGATCGGACCGCAGCCGCATCCTGATGGCAACGATCTACCTCACCCACATCGCCGACTACGCGCGGATGAACGGCGAGTGGGACCGATGGCTGCCGACAGGCAGCGCACCATCTCGCTGCTGCGTCGAGGTCGCACGGCTGGCCAAGGATGGCTGGCGCGTCGAGATCGCGTTGACCGCGGCCTGCGATTGACGCCCGCCGGCTGGCGGAGCACGGGCACGGGCATGGCCGGCCGCCGATGCTGCGATGCGGGGTCCAGTTCGATAAAATGTCGGGTTCCGTCGACCGGTTGCCCCGTCAATGACCCAACGCCTGCGCGAAATTCCCTACAACTACACGTCGTTCTCGGACCGCGAGATCGTCATCCGCCTGCTCGGCGACGCCGCCTGGCGGATCGTCGACGAACTGCGCAGCGAGCGGGTCACCGGGCGCTCGGCGCGGATGCTCTACGAGGTGCTCGGCGACATCTGGGTCGTGATCCGCAATCCCTACCTGCAGGACGACCTGCTGGCCAACGAGAAGCGCCGCGCGGCGCTGGTCGGCGCACTGCGCCACCGCCTGCGGGAAGTCGAGAAGCGGCGCGCGGAGTCGGCCGGAGACGACCCGGATCGCAGTGCCAAGGTGGTCCAGCTCGTACTCGCAGCCCAACAGGCCGTCGACCGTTTCGAGCGCCAATTCGAAGAGACCGAGGCGCTGCGCCGCCAGGCGCGCCAGATGCTGGCGCGCCACACCCGCAAGGACAACATCTGCTTCGATGGCCACGCCCGGGTCTCGCACGTCACCGACGCCACCGACTGGCGCGTCGAGTATCCCTTCGTCGTGCTCTATCCGGACGGCGAAGAGGAGATCGGCCCGCTGGTACGCGACTGCATCGCACTGGGCCTAACCATCATCCCGCGTGGCGGCGGCACCGGTTACACCGGCGGTGCGGTGCCGCTCGACCCGCGCTCGGTAGTGATCAACACCGAAAAGCTGCTGGCCATGGGTCCGGTCGAAGAAATCGCACTGCCGGGCACCGATGGCCCGATGAGCCGGCCTTACGCGACCATCCGCACCGGCGCCGGCGTCGTCACGGCCCGTGTCGCCGAGGCCGCCGCGGCGGCCGGCCGCGTGTTCGCGGTGGATCCGACCTCGGCCGAAGCCTCGTGCATCGGCGGCAACATCGCGATGAACGCCGGCGGCAAGAAGGCCGTGCTGTGGGGCACCGCGCTCGACAATCTGGCGTGGTGGAAGATGGTCACGCCGGACGGCAACTGGCTCGAAGTCGAGCGGCTCGACCACAACTTCGGCAAGATCCACGAGCAGGAAACCGTGCATTTCCGCCTCAAGCGCTTCGATGCGGCCGGCACCCGCCTGCTCTCGGAAGAGGTGCTGTCGATGCCGGGCGCGTCCTGTCGCAAGGAAGGACTCGGCAAGGACGTCACCGACAAGTTCCTCGGTGGGGTGCCTGGGGTGCAGAAGGAAGGCACGGACGGCATCATCGTCGCCGGACGCTGGGTGCTCCACCAGATGCCGCCGGCCACCCGCACGGTGTGCCTCGAGTTCTTCGGCCAGGTGCGCGAGGCGGTGCCGGCAATCGTCGAAATCACGGACTATTTCAAGCCGGGTGGTGGCGGCCACGGCCTCGGGGTGCAACTCGCCGGCCTCGAGCACCTGGACGAGCGTTACGTCAAAGCGGTCGGCTACACCACCAAGGCCAAGCGCCACGGCCGGCCGAAGATGGTGCTGATCGGCGATATCGTCGGCCACGACGACGATGCGGTGATGCGCGCCGCATCCGAGGTCATCCGCATGACCAACGCGCGCGGCTCCGAAGGCTTCATCGCGGTCAGCCCGGAACAGCGCAAGCGCTTCTGGCTGGATCGCTCGCGTACCGCCGCGATCTCCCGCCATACCAACGCCTTCAAGATCAACGAGGACGTGGTGATTCCGCTGCCGCGCATGGGCGACTACTGCGACGGCATCGAGCGAATCAACATCGAACTGTCCACCCGCAACAAGCTGGCCCTGTGCGACGCCATCGCAGAATGTCTGCAGAAGGCGCTGCCGCTGGCCGCCGGGGACGCCGATCTGGCCCCCGAGGAACTGATCGGCGATCGTCGCCAGGCGGCCCTCGACTACGTGCACCAGGTTCGGCGCCGCTGGGCCTGGTTGCTCGACAACCTCGATCTGCCGCTCGCCGAGGCCGAACCGCGCTTTGCCGAATACGGCATCGAGGCCGGCGAGTTGTCGAACCGCGCGGCCGCGCCGGTGCTGTTCCATCGCCTGCAGGATTACTCGGTGCGCACTTCGTGGAAGAACGAACTCAAGCCACGACTGATGAAGATCTTCGACGGCGAACTGTTCCGACCGACCCGCGAGGCGATCGCGGCGATTCACGCCCAGGTGTTGCGCGGCCGGGTCTTCGTGGCGCTGCACATGCATGCCGGCGACGGCAACGTACACACCAACATTCCGGTGAACTCGGACAATTACGAGATGCTGCAGACCGCCAATCGCGCGGTCGAGCGCATCATGTTGCTGGCGCGCTCACTCGGTGGCGTGATCTCCGGCGAGCACGGCATCGGCATCACCAAGCTGGAATTCCTGACCGACGACGAGATGTCGGGCTTCCGCGCCTACAAGCAGAAGGTCGATCCGGACGGCCACTTCAATCGCGGCAAGCTGATGCCGGGCGCCAACCTGGACGGCGCCTACACCCCCAGCTTCAATCTGATGGGCCACGAGTCGCTGATCATGGAACAGACCGAGATCGACGACATCGCCGGCGACATCAAGGACTGTCTGCGCTGCGGCAAGTGCAAGCCGGTGTGCACGACCCACGTGCCGCGGGCCAACCTGCTCTACAGCCCCCGCAACAAGATCCTGTCGACCTCGCTGCTGATCGAGGCGTTTCTCTACGAGGAACAGACGCGGCGCGGGATCTCGCTGGCCCACTGGGCCGAGTTCGAGGATGTCGCCGACCACTGCACGGTCTGCCACAAGTGCGAGAAGCCGTGTCCGGTCGACATCGATTTCGGCGACGTCTCGATCAAGATGCGCAACCTCCTGCGCCGCGAGGGCAAGCGTTCGTTCAATCCCGGCAAAGTGGCGGCGATGGCTTTCCTGACCGCCAAGGACCCGACCACGATCAAGCTGATCCGCAAGGGCATGCTCGAGTGGGGCTACCAGGCCCAGCGCCTGGGCCACCGTGTCGGCAAGGCCCTCGGCCTGATCCGCGAGCAGCTCGAAGCCCCGCCCGCGAGCCTCGGCAAGGCGCCGCTCAAGGCCCAGGTGATCCACTTCATCAACAAGCCGATGCCCGGCAACCTGCCGAAGCGCACGAGCCGGGCCCTGCTCGACATCGAGGACGACAAGGTGATCCCCGTGATCCGCGATCCGCGCGTCGCTCGGGACGATTCGGAAGCGGTGTTCTACTTCCCGGGATGCGGCTCCGAGCGGCTGTTCAGCCAGGTCGGGCTGGCCACCCAGGCAATGCTCTACCACGTCGGCGCGACCACGGTGCTGCCACCGGGCTACCTGTGCTGCGGCTACCCGCAGACATCGGCCGGCGAAGAGGACAAGGGACAGAAGATCACCACCGACAACCGAGTGCTCTTCCACCGCGTTGCCAACACCCTGAACTACCTCGACATCCGCACCGTGGTGCTGTCCTGCGGCACCTGCATGGACCAGTTGCTGCAATACCAGTTCGAGAAGATCTTCCCCGGCTGCCGGCTGATGGACATCCACGAGTACCTGATGGAAAAAGGCGTGGCGCTCTCCGGCATCGAAGGCGTTCAGTACCTCTACCACGAGCCCTGCCACACCCCGATGAAGATCCACGACGGTACCCGGGTCGCCAACGCGCTGATGGGTACACGGGTCGATCTCAACGAACGCTGCTGCGGCGAGTCGGGCACCCTGGCGGCGACCCGGCCCGACATCTCGACCCAGGTGCGCTTCCGCAAGCAGCAGGAACTGGAAAAGGGGAGGGCCGCGCTCGGTGGCGGCAACGCGCCGGTCAAGGTGCTGACTTCCTGCCCGAGCTGCCTGCAGGGCCTGTCGCGCTATGCCGACGACGCGGGCGGGCTCGACGCCGACTACATCGTGGTCGAATTGGCCAAGCATCTGCTCGGCGAGAACTGGATGGCCGACTACGTCGCGCGCGCCAACGCCGGAGGAATCGAGCGGGTGCTGCTGTAGCCGCCGCCGCGCGGACCGCCGCCGCTACTGGCCGAAGACCTTCGGCCGGTGCGGCTGCGCCAGCGCTTCCCGTACCGCCACGGCGACACCCTTCAGCTCGCCATGGCGTGCCGTCTCCACGACCCGGAAGACGGTCTCCCGGTAGGCCGCATTCGACAGCAGACGCGGTACGTCGACCGGCATGCCGCAGTGGCTGCGGGCAAGCTCGTCGAGGCGCGAAAGCATGACGCGAAGTTCAGTGGACAGACTCATGATGCAATGCAATATACCCTTGCGGGCAACATTGATCCAATTCCGCCCGGGCAACTGCGTGAAATTATGCCGCATTGCAGCATTCCGGAGACAACGACCGGAATCCCAGCACCGCTGGCGCGGCGCGGGCTTTTGCAGCGCAGCAGCGAATGCATTATATTGGTGCAAACATTTCTGCTGCCCGGCGTGCGCGCCGACCGAGGTGGCGTCGCGGCCGGTGGCGGGCGCGGGCGCGCCCATTCGGGCCCCAACCAGCCGGCGGCGACCGCCGGCGACAGGTGCCGGCCACCCATGATCAGTCATATCGTACCCATTTCCGCATTGCTGGCCGGCGTCGCCCTGCTGCTGCTCGGCAATGGTCTGCTCGGCACGCTGCTGGCTGTACGCGGTGGTGTCGAAGGCTACAGCGCGCCAGTGCTCGGCCTGATCGGATCCGGCTACTTCGCAGGCTATCTGGTAGGCACCGCGGTGGCACCTCCGCTGATCCGGCGGGTCGGTCATGTTCGCGCTTTCGCGTTCTTCGCCGCGGCCACCGCGGCGACCGCGCTCGTGCACGGCCTGCTGGTGTCGGCGCCGACCTGGATCGCCCTCCGGGTGCTGGCGGGGACGGCACTGGTTTCGCTCTACATGATCATCGAGAGCTGGCTCAACAGCCAGGCCGAGCGCGACCAGCGAGGCAAGATCTTCGCGCTGTACATGGTGGTGAATCTGGGCGCACTGGCGCTGGCGCAGCAGTTGCTGCGCCTCGATTCACCCGCCAGTTTCACCTTGTTTGCGGTGTCCGCACTGTTCATCTGCCTCGCCGTGATGCCGGTCGCCGCCACCCGCCTGGCCCAGCCCGCCACCACCGAGCCCAGCCAGTTCTCGCTGAAGCGGCTGTGGCGGGAAGTGCCGGTGGCGGCCGCAGGCAGCCTGCTGTCCGGCCTGACGATGGGCGCGTTCTGGGGCATGGGGCCGGTATACGCCGCCCGCATCGGCCTGGACGGCGATGGCGTCGCGCTGTTCATGAGTGCGTGCATCGTCGGCGGTGCGGTGCTGCAATGGCCGCTGGGGGCGTTCTCCGACAGCCGCGACCGGCGCAGCGCACTGGCCATCAGTGCGCTCGTCGCCGCGCTCTCGGCGCTGCCGCTGCTCGCCGGCGAAACCCTCGGCATGTGGTCGGTGGCGTCAATTGCGCTGTATGGCGGCATGGCCTTCGCAATCTACCCGATGGCCGTTGCCCATCTGGTGGATCACCTGGCCGCCGAGGACATCGTCGGCGGCTCGAGCCTGCTGTTGCTGCTGCACGGCATCGGCGCCGCCATCGGCCCGGTGCTCGCAGGGGGCCTGATGGCCCTACTCGGCGCCAAGGCGCTCGGCGTTCATTTCGTACTTGCGCAGCTGCTGCTGGCGATCATGGCGTGGCTGGCGACACGGCGCGGCGCGGAGCACATTGCCGAGCCGGCCCACTTCGTGGCGATGCTGCGGACGACGCCGACGGTGCTCGAGATCATGCCGACACCGGAGGATTTCCCACCCACCGAACCTCCAGTCGCGTCGGGCCAGGATGGGGACGACGGCGCGGCCCCGGCAGCGGCGGAGAGGTCCGGCGATCCGGCTGCAGGCGACGAATCCCCCGCCGAGGCGGCCACGACGACGCCCGAAGCGATCGCCGACGGCGAGAGCGAAGTCGAGCACGCGGGCGACGAGGCCACCAGACGGAACGAATGAGCGCGCGCCGCTGGCGGCGCGCGGCAAAGAATCGGAACCACGGAGAAATGCCATGCTGCTAGCGACAGACCTCGACGGAACCTTTCTTGCCGGGGATCCGGAGGAACGCAATCGCCTCTACCAACTGATCGCGGACCACCCGGAGATCCGCCTGGTTTTCGTCACCGGGCGCGGTCTGGAAGTGGTCATGCCACTGCTTGCCGACCCCACCCTCCCGACCCCGGACTATCTCATCTGCGACGTCGGCGCGACGGTCGTCGAGGGCCCCTCGCTGACCCCGGTGCAACCGATCCAGTCGGAGATCGACGTGCTGTGGCCTGGCGAAAGCACGGTCGCCGAGGCGATGGCGGTCTTTCCCCTGCTCGAACGCCAGGAAGTGCCCCAGCAGCGCCGCTGCTCCTACCTGTGTGCGCCGCAGGACGTGCCCGCCGAGATCGAGGCGGTGACCGCCGGGCTGGGCTGCGACGTGCTGTATTCGCAGGGCCGCTACCTCGACATCCTGCCGCCGGGCGTCAACAAGGGCACGACGTTGGCGCGGCTGGTGCGGCAACTCGAGGTCGATCCCGAGGACGTGCTCGTTGCCGGCGATACCCTGAACGACCTCGACATGCTCGAAGCCGGCTTCAAGGGCGTGTGCGTCGGCGAGTCCGAAGCCGGCTTGCTCAAGGCCACACGTGATCGCGCGCGCATCCATCACGCCCGCCGCACCGGCTGTGGCGGCATTCTCGACGCCATCGTGCATTTCAACTTTCTCGGTCCCGGCGGCGTCGATGCGGCCACCCGTCCGGTGTCGGAGGCCGGCAAGTCCGAGCTGGTGATGGTGTATCACCGGCTGCCCTATGAGGAATCCTGGGAGAACGGCCAACTGGTCCGGCGCCGTCACAGCTCGCCGAACGGCATCCTGCCGACGCTGCTGTCCTTCTTCAAGGGTGGACGCAAGGGCGCCTGGGTGGCCTGGTCGATCCACGACCCCGCCCGCCAGCAGGCTTTCGAGACCCATACCCGGGTCGATCCCCGGCAGTATCCGAATCTCGTCTGTTCGCGGGTCGCCCTGTCGAAGGAAGACGTCGACACCTTCTACAAGCGCTTTTCGAAAGAAGCCTTCTGGCCGACCCTGCACACCTTCTGGGAGCGCGCGATCTTCCGCGAGGAGGACTGGGACGTCTACCTCAAGGTCAACCGCCTGTTCGCCGAACGCACCGCCGCCGAGGCCGCAGAGGGCGCCACGGTGTGGATCCACGACTNNACAACCTGTGGATGGTGCCGGCCTTTCTGCGGGAGTTCCGGCCCGATCTGGTGATCAGCTTCTTCCATCACACCTATTTCCCGTCGGCCGACGTCTTCAACGTGCTGCCGTGGCGACGCGAGATCGTCGGCAGCCTGCTGCAGTGCGACTACGTGGGCTTCCACATTCCCCGCCAGGCCGAGAATTTCGTCGACGTCGCCCGCGGCGTGGCGCCGGTGAAGCGGGTCGAGGTGACCAATTGTGCGCCGACCTTCCGCACCTACGGTTGCGCCGTCGGCCTCGAGGAATACACCACGGCGATCGAGGTGCGCGGCCGCCGCATCGGCCTCGGCGCACACCCGGTCGGGCTCGACGTCGGCCGGGTACGCGATGTCCTCGCCCAACCCCAGGCGACGCAACGGATGGAGAAGCTGCGCGCGCAACTGAAAGGCATCCGCGTGATCCTTTCGGTCGAACGGCTCGACTACACCAAGGGCACGCTGGAAAAGCTGCTGGCCTTCGAGACCCTTCTCGAAGAATATCCGGAGCTCCAGGGACGGGTCACATTGATCACGGTCTGCGTCCCGGCAGCTCGCGAGATGACCATCTATCGCGGTCTGCAGACCCAGATCGAGCAGGCCGTCGGCCGCATCAACGGACGCTACTCGCGGGTCGGCTGGACCCCGGTGCAGTTCTTCTTCCGCGCCTTTCCGTTCGACGAGGTGGTGGCCTACTACGCCATGGCCGACGTCATGTGGATCACGCCCCTGCGCGACGGCCTCAATCTGGTCGCCAAGGAGTACGTGGCCACCCAGGGCATGACCGGCGGCAGCGGCGTGCTCGTGCTGTCGGAATTCACCGGCGTCGCCGCGGAGATGCACGGCGCGATTCTGACCAATCCCCACGATCCGGCGGACCTGCGCGACAAGTGCTACTACGGCATCACCCACCATCGTGGCGAAGCGCGTGCCAGCCTGCGCGAACAGTTCGACATCGTCTGCAGCAACGACCTGCAGACCTGGGCCCGGGGCTTCCTCGAAGCGGTCGCCGCCGCCAAGGCCGAGGCCGAAGCCGCGGCCTCCCGCGCCGAGGCAATCGACGCCGAAGCAGACGCGCTGTCCAGCTGAGCCGCTGCGACGCAAACCGCGGCCGGGCCGGATCTCTGCGGGTTTTGCGGTAAGCTGGCGCGATTGCCGCAGATCAGGCCCGCTGACCATGCAAGACGCAGCCCGCCCGCCCTTGCAGCAGCCGCCATCGGCCGGGCTGCGGACCCGGATCGCGCTGACGTCCGCGGCCGTGGCGATCGTGCTCGCCATCGGCGCAATGCTGCTGGGCGTTTCCCAGTTGCGCGCCAGCGGCGAGGCCGAGGCGCGGCAGTTGCTCGACCATCTGCGCACCATCGCCGTGGAAGACGGCGACCGCTCGCGGCTGCTCGCCCAGGCGCTCACGCAGCCGCGGGTGCTGGCGGCGAGCGTGACCGCCCCCTCCCGACCGCCGCTTGTCGGCGGCGACGCCGCCCTGCTGGCCGACCCGGGTCGACACTGGGACGTCAGCGCCCTCTCGGCCGCCGGCGCGCGGCTGCGGCTGATCGTCGACAGTGCCATCCACCGCCAGCACGAACGCCGCCTGATCGGCTATTCCGTGGCGTGGCTGGTGGCGGTCCTGCTGATCGCGGCGATCGCCCTGCGGCAGGGGCTCGGCCGTCGCCTCGGCGCGATCGACGCCGACGATGTGCGGCTGCGCGTCGCACTGGCGCGACACCGTGCGCCGTCGGCGCCGAGCGGCGACGGCCTGGTCGGCGCCGTGGAATCCCTCGGCGCCCGGCTCGAGCACCGCGAACGCGAGCTCGCCGAGTCGCGACGGCGCACCGCAGCCGCATCGCGGCTCAAGGACCAGCTATCCACCACGCTGTGCGACGAGGTGCGCAAGCCGCTGCAGCAACTCATCGAACGCCTCGACGTGCTCGCACGGGTCAAACTGCCGGGCACGGCCGGGCCGGTGGCTGCGGTCGCCCGGGCGTCGTCGCAGGCCTTGCTGTCCCGCGTCGACGACATGCTCGACGTGTGCCAGCTCGAGACCGGGCGCGTACAGCTCGACCCCCAGGCATTGGACCTGCGGCAACTGGTCGAGGATCTGGTCGACGAAATCAGCCCACAGGCCTACGGCCGCGGCCTCGAACTGGGCCACCTGATCGCCCCTGGCTTCGCCCCCGGATGGATCGCCGACGGGCCGCGCCTGCGGCAACTCCTTTCCAGGCTGCTCGGGCATGCCATCGCCTGTACCCGGCACGGCGAGATCGCCTTGCTGGTGGCTGTCGACGACGACCCACGGGCCCCATCGCCGTGCGTCCGCTTCGGCATCCATGCCAGCGGCGAGGTGGCCGACACGGACGAGGACGAGGGTCTCGGCATGCTGCTGTGCCGCCAACTGGTGGCGCTGATGGGGGGCGATTGGGCGGCGGACGAGGGCGATGGTCTCGATCTGCGGCTGCACCTGCCGCTGACGCCGGACCGGGATACGACCCAGCTCGTGACACCGGGCGTCGCCCAGGGAATGACCGTGCTGGTGATCGAACTGAGTCGCATCGGCCGCGCTCACCTGAAGGCGGAACTGGCGGCCGAAGAGGCGGACGCCACCCTTTGCGGCAGCGCCCGCGAGGCACTGGACGCAATCCGGGCCGCGCGTCAGCAGGGCCAGGTGTTCACGCTGGCGCTGGTGGACGCCGCACTGGCGCCGGACGAACTCGCGGGCCTGCGCCGGGCTGCCGGTGCCGACGTCCGCAACTGGGTGCTGACCCGTCCCCTCAATCGCGGTCGCGACGAGGACGCCAGCGACTGGTGGGCGCAACTGGCCAAGCCGTTCCGACGCGCGCGCCTGCAAAGCCTATTGCGCCAGCTCGGCGACCTCGCCGCCCCCGATGCGGTACCGGCCCTGCCGCCACCGATGCCGCGGGTCAATGCACGGGTGCTGGTGGTGGACGATCATCGCACCAACCAGGTGATCGTACGGGGCATGCTGGAGTTGCTCGGCGCGACGGTAGAACTGGCCGACAGCGCAGTCGCCGCACTGGCGGCCCACGGTGGCTCGCGCTTCGACCTGATTCTGATGGACTGCCGGATGCCGACGATGGACGGCTACGATGCCTGCCGGGCGATCCGCGAGCGCGAAGCCATCGTCGGCGGCCGTACTCCGATTGTCGGCATGGGCAGCGAATCCACGGCGGACGAACTCGATCGCGGGCGCGCAGCAGGCATGGACGGACGAATCCTCAAGCCCTTTACGATGGAGACCCTGGCCGACACCCTGCAGCAGTGGGTCGACGTCGTACCCCTGCCCGACGCGATTCCGCCGGACAGCACCGGCGTTCTGCTGCAGGCCGGTGAAGGCATCGACGGCATCGCACTGCAGCGTCTGTCGGAAGCGCTCGGCGATTGCCTCGGTCAGGTCATCGAACCTTTCCTCGAAGACATGCCGGTGCTGATGCAGGCGCTCCTGCGCGGTGCGGCCGAGGGCGACACCGACGGTCTGCGACGGCACGCACAACGAGTTCGCGGTGCCGCCGGCAACCTGGGCGCCTACCTGCTGGCGCGCTCTGCCGAACAACTCGAACAGCGTGCGATCAACGGTGGCGACTGCATCGCCCAGGTGGATGGCGTAGCCGCCGAGTTCGAGCGCGTCGCCGACGCCCTCGGCCGGCTGCTGCGCGGGCACACGACCCAACCGCCGACCGCCCCCGCGGACGGCGCCCGCATCCTGGTGGTGGATGACGACCGCAGCACACGCACCGCGTTGCGACTGGCGCTGACCCTGGAGGGTTTTCGCGTGATCGAGGCCGACGGCGGCGAGGCTGCGCTCGCCCTGGCCGGCGCCGAGCCACCGGAACTGGTGCTGCTGGACACCGGCATGCCGGCGCCGGACGGCTTCGAAACCTGTCGGCGGCTGCGCCTGCTGGCCGGCTGCAAGGACGTGCCGGTGCTGATGCTGACCGCCCTCGACGATCGCCACGCCATCGCCAACGCGTTCGGTGCCGGCGCCTCGGACTTCCTGACCACGCCCTTGCACCTGGCACTGGTGGTGCAGCGCGTGCGCCATACCATCGAGACCTGTCGCGCCGAGCACCACGTGCGCCACCTGGCCTACAGCGACGCGCTGACCGGGTTGCCAAACCGCCGCCATTTCCAGGAGCGACTGGAACAGCAGATCGCCCAGGCGCGGCGCACCGGTAGCGTGCTCGCGTTGATGTTTCTCGACCTCAATCGCTTCAAGGCGGTCAACGACACCCTCGGCCACGACATCGGCGACCGCCTGCTGCAGGCCGTCGCCGGCCGCCTGCGCCACAGCGTGCGCGGCAGCGACAACGTCGCCCGACTCGGCGGCGACGAGTTTACGGTGGTCCTGGAAGCGCCGACGTCGCGCGCCGTGATCGACGCAGTGGCCACCAAGATCGCCGACGAGCTGTCCCATCCCTACCAGATCGAGGGCCACGACATTTCGGTCTCTCCCAGCATCGGGATCGCCCTTTACCGGTCCGACGGCGAGGATCCTGCCAGCCTGATGCGTTTCGCCGACGCCGCCATGTACCGCGCCAAGAAGTCCGGCCGGGCCTTTCTCTTCCACGCCGACGCGGTCACCGCCGATCGTGCGTCCGGCGCGGGTTGAAGAGATACGACGACCCCCACGGCCGGGCACAGC